>SRXB01000588.1 GCA_009724975.1 bacterium
CACGCTTTCGTGCATGAGCGTCAGTGCAGGCCCAGGGGATTGCCTTCGCCATCGGTGTTCCTCCGCATATCTACGCATTTCACTGCTACACGCGGAATTCCATCCCCCTCTGCCGCACTCCAGTCATGCAGTCACAAATGCAGTTCCCAGGTTGAGCCCGGGGATTTCACATCTGTCTTACATAACCGCCTGCGCACGCTTTACGCCCAGTAATTCCGATTAACGCTCGCACCCTACGTATTACCGCGGCTGCTGGCACGTAGTTAGCCGGTGCTTATTCTTCAGGTACCGTCATCCTCCCGGGGTATTAGCCCAGAAGATTTCTTCCCTGACAAAAGCAGTTTACAACCCGAAGGCCTTCTTCCTGCACGCGGCATTGCTGGATCAGGCTTGCGCCCATTGTCCAAAATTCCCCACTGCTGCCTCCCGTAGGAGTCTGGGCCGTGTCTCAGTCCCAGTGTGGCTGGTCGTCCTCTCAGACCAACTACAGATCGTTGCCTTGGTAGGCCTTTACCCCACCAACTAGCTAATCTGACATCGGCCGCTCCAATCGCGCGAGGCCTTACGGTCCCCCGCTTTCACCCTCAGGTCGTATGCGGTATTAGCTGCTCTTTCGAGCAGTTATCCCCCACGACTGGGCACGTTCCGATGCATTACTCACCCGTTCGCCACTCGTCAGCACCTTGCGGCCTGTTACCGTTCGACTTGCATG
>SRXB01000266.1 GCA_009724975.1 bacterium
TTTGCCGCCGGTGGGGAGGTTCTCAAGTTTCTTTCGGGCCAGCTCGACGCTGGTTGTGAAAGGCAGGGCCACCTTCGCCTCTGTTCCGCGAAAGGCTATCATCCCCACGCGGTCGCGCTTTTGGTAAACGTCGGTGAGGAGGGAGAGAACAACCCCCTTTGCGTGGCTCATCACCTCGTCACTCCCCATAGAGCCGGAGGCATCGACGGCGAAGAGGACCGATGCGCCGGTGAGGCGCGACAATACCTTGTGGCGGATATCTTCGGCTCGTATGTGAAGGGAATCGTCCCCGGCGGCGGCCCGCCTCGCGCTCTGGTGGGGGGCGGCGGCGCGAAGGGTGGCGTCGAGGGCCAGCGGTGCGGGTTCACCCGTGGGCAGCTTGGCCTTTACGTAGCGCCCCGAGCCGAGCACTCCGGTGCGCCGTATCCTTCTGCCGCGAGCCGAGGGACCCCTGAAAGCCTTGGTCTTTCGCCTGTTTTTTACCTGGTAATCGCCGCTTGAGGCGTGGACCTCGTCATCGACCGTTATCTGGTCGCCGTCCTTCTTATCCGCGTTCAGAGAGCTTTTTTTTTAGCGGCTTTGGATGCCTTGCGTTTTTCGGCCTCGGCCTCGCGGGAGCGCTGGATGGAGGTTACTATCTCCTCGCGGGAGAGGATGCGTTCTTCAAGGGGGGATTTCTTCATGCGGTGGGGATAGACCAGCTCGGCGGCGTCGCGAAGGTCCTCGTCGGTAATCTCCATCCTCCCGCGAAAGGCCGCCAGCGCGGTCACGGCCTTCACCATAGCCATGTCGGCGCGGTGGCCGTCGGCCCCGAGATCCACGGAGAGCGAAGCTATCACCGCTAGGGTTTCGTCGTCGACGCTTATGTGGTCTATCAGTTTTTCTGCGCTCGAAATCGCCTCGGCGATTTTAATGTCCTCCGAAAGCCATTCCTCGCGGAATTTCTCGCGGTCGCGCTCGAAGGCGCGCCTTCTTCGCATTACCTCGACGCGAAGGGCGGGGTCTTTTATACCCACCACGTCCACGCAAAGGCCGAAGCGGTCCAATAGTTGCGGGCGAAGGTCGCCCTCTTCGGGATTCATGGTGCCGACGAGGACGAAGCGCGACGGGTGGGCGTAGCTCACTCCCTCGCGTTCGATGCGGTTGACGCCCATCGCCGCGACGTCGAGGAGGACATCGACGATGTGGTCCTCCAGCAGGTTCACCTCATCTACGTAGAGAAAACCACGGTTTGCCTTGCCCAGCACTCCCGGGATGAAATCGAGCGAGCCGGTCTTGAGGGCCTTTTCCATGTCGAGCGAGCCGACCACGCGGTCTTCCGTGGAGCCCACGGGAAGGTCAACCACCCTCATCTTGCGCCTAGTCACGGGGAGCTTTCCACCCTTGGCCGATCTTTCCCGGCACTCGGGGCAAAGGGAGGAGTCTTTTGCGGGGTCGCAGCTTATGGGGCAATCGGCAACCGCCTCCATCTCCGGCAAGAGGCGCGCAAGGGCCCTCACGGCGGTGGATTTTGCGGTGCCGCGCTCGCCGCGCACCAAAACGCCGTCGATCGTAGGATCGATGACGTTGAGGATCAGGCCAAGTTTCATCTTCTCCTGGCCGACTATCGCGGAAAAGGGGTAGAGGTTCGCTTGCGGCATGGGCGGTTTTGGGCTCTCTCGTTGAATGTGTAAGCGAGGGATGAAGATACCACGTCCAAAGGCGTGCCGCAAAGGGGTCGGCCTTTATTTGCGTCCCGAAATGGAGTATTTTCGCCTGCATGAAGATTAAAAGGGCGCTGGCCTTCTCGCTGGCGGTGTTTGTTTCGTTTTCAAGCCTCTCCCCTTCCCTCGCGATGGGCCTTGCGGAGGAGCGGCAGCTCGGTCGTCGCGCGAGCGCGGCGGTGGAGCGTCAATACCGCGCCTGCGAAGACCCCGCCCTTGAGGAATATCTAAATTCGCTCGCCCGCAAACTCACCACGGCGCTGGGCCCCTCCCCCTTCCCCGTAAGCGTCAAGGTTCTCTCCGACTCGTCCATAAACGCCTTCGCGCTTCCGGGCGGCTGGCTTTACCTGACCACGGCGATTTTCGACAACATGGCCTCCGAGGAGGAGCTTGCGGGGGTAATAGCCCACGAACTGAGCCACGTTTACGGCCGACACATCATGAACAGGCTCGACAAGGCCGATTCCGTTCAGGCGGCTACGGCTGCGGCCATAATAGCGGGGCTTTTGCTCGGCATGGCGGTTGACGCCGACCTCGGCATGGCGGCCATGGCCTTCGGCTCGGCTGCAGGGGAGACGCAGATGCTGGCCTACAGCCGCGCCGACGAGGAGGACGCCGACAGGCGGGCGGTAAAGGCCCTGAAGACGGCGGGATACTCGGGCTGGGGGATGATACGGGTCATGGAGAAGCTAAAAAGGGTATCCGCCACACCCGAAGGCTATCCGGCCTACCTTCTCACCCACCCCGAGCCGGAGGCCAGGATAACCTACCTTGAGCGGGAACTCGGCCCCGAGCCCGCCAAATCACCGGAAGAACCATATTCGCCCTTCGACCTCGCCCTCGCGCGCTCGTCATCGTTCGCGGGCAACGAATGGGCGCGCGCGGCGGCCATGGCAAAGGCCCAAAAACATCGGGAAGAGTGCCTTTCCGCCATAGGCGCGGCGGCTCTTTCGCGCGGCAGGGGTGAATTCGGGCCCGCCGAAAAATTTCTCGCCGAAGCGTCCTCCTCCTGCGGCGACAACCCCCGGTTCATCCACGAGGAGGCGATGCTGAAGGCCGCCAGGGGCGAGATTTCGGCCTCAAGAGCTTTGCTTGAAAAAATCATCTCCCAAAACCCCGCCGATTTCGCCGCAATCAAGAGCGCGGTGAGGCTGGCCTGCGAGGCCGGGGATTTCAAAGAGGCCAAAATCCTTCTGGAAAAATTCGAGGCAGGAGGCGGAGCCTGGGACAAGCTGATTTATTACAAGGGGATGGCGCTGGGCGGTCTGGGCCTTACCAGCGAAGGGTTCGCCCTTCTGGGCGAGCATTACGCCTATTCCGACCCGCCGCTGGCGCTGAATTACTACCGCAAGGCCATTGCGGGGCCTTTGGACGCCGAGCGCAAGGAAGCGTTGAAAAAAGAGATAGA
>SRXB01000589.1 GCA_009724975.1 bacterium
GTCTTCAGGTTGTCGTAGATGCCCCGCCGGCAGACACCACCAAAGAACTCAAAGGCCCGGGAATGGGCATCCAGCACCATCTCCAGGGTCTCCCGTGTGTAGGCGATACAAAACGGCATCCGGCTGTGGCACAGCCGGAACTGGGCGATCTTCACCTCGATCGGAACACCGCCCAACTCCACCTGTTCATAACTCCAGTCGAACTGGAAGGCATCGCCGGGTTCGTATGCAAGAGGAATGAAGGCCTTGGCCGGAGCTCTGCCCTGTTCTTTCCGCCAGGCACCGACGTAGCGGCGGACGGCGTCATAACCTCCCGCGTACCCCTCACGCTGCAGTTGTTCGAACAGTATCTGCGCCCGTCGACGATGCTTGACCGGCTTGACTTCGTCCTCCTTCAGCAACTCGACCAGACGCTCAATGACAGCACCGAGTTTAGGGCGATGCTTGTCAATTCGACAGTAGCTCTGATCGACCATGCCGCTGCGGATGATCGTTCGGACGGTATTGCGGGAAACCTTGAACTCGCGAACTATCTCGCGAATCCCTTTCCCATGCACAAAATGAGCAATGCGTATGTCTTTGATGAGGTCCACCTTCAGCATCTCCTTTCGAGTCTCCTCTCTCCGATAAGTCCGAAGAGTATGGAGGAAGCTGAAGGGGTGGGTCAATTTGGACGCCGATTTAGGCTATAGGTGGGTCATTTTTGCA
>SRXB01000032.1 GCA_009724975.1 bacterium
GCATTCCTCGCGCCACCGTGGTCGTGCGCGCCCACGGCGTCACTCCCACGGTGCTTGAAAAGCTGAAGGAAGAAGCGGGGGAGCTTATCGACGCCACCTGCCCGAAGGTCGAGAAGATTCACGAAAAGATAGTCGAATATGTGCGCAAGGGATTTCGGGTTGTGATAGCCGGCGACGGCGACCACCCCGAGGTGGTGGGCCTTTTGGGCTATGCCGGCGAGGGGGCGCTGATAGTCCATTCGCCTGAGGATATCGACGCGCTCCCCAACCTCGGCAAGGTGGTGCTTGTCGCCCAGACCACCCAGGACGAGGAGAATTACGAGCGCATCATAGAGAGATTTTTGTCCCGTTTCCCCGAAGGAGAGGCTCTTCGCACCATCTGCCTCTCAACCCACAAGAGGCAGGAAGAGGTTCGCAGAATGGCCGCCGAAGTCGATGGTGTGGTCGTAATAGGGGGCAAGAACTCCGCCAACACCAGAAGGCTTTACGAGATAGCGATGAGCGGCGGCAAAAAGGCCTGGTATGTGGAGACCGCCGACGACATTCCCGCAGGGGAGTTGAAGGGCCTTGAAACCGTGGGGGTAACAGCCGGGGCCTCTACGCCGACCTGGATAATCAGGCAGGTCGTGGAAAAGCTAAAACTCCTCTAGTCAGTCCGCGATTTCCCGCGAGTATCTTTCCCTTAGCTTCGGTTTTTCGATTTTGCCGGTGGGGTTTCGCGGCACTTCGCCGAAATAAACCCTGTGCGGCCGCTTGTAGCCCGGCAAAGCCTTGCAGCTTTGCAAAATCTCCGCTTCCGTAAGGCTCTCCCCCTCAAGAAGATCGATAACCGCCACCACCGCCTCCCCCAGCCTTCTATGAGGGGCTCCTATCGCCGCCGCGTCGCGCACTTTTGGCAGCGAGCGCAAAAAATCCTCCACCTCCACGGGGAAAACATTCTCTCCGCCGACGATTATAAGATCTTTTTTCCTGTCAACCAGCCAGCAGAAACCATCCTCGTCGACGCGGGCCAAATCGCCAGTGTGAAGCCAGCCGTCTTCGGTCAGGGCGTTGGCGGTGGCCTCGGGATTTTTGTAATAACAGCGCATCACCCCCGGGCCGCGAACCAAAAGTTCGCCAACCTCGCCCCGCGCAACCTCGGCGAAACTCTCCGGATGGACAATCCTGATCTCGTAGCCGTGGCCCGGAACCCCTATCGCCCCCACCTTGTGGGTGTTCCCCACTCCCAGGTGCACCGCGCCCGGGCCGGTCGCCTCGCTGAGGCCGTAATTCGTGTCGTAAGAGTGTTTCGGGAAGACCTCAAGCCACCTTTTAACGAGGCTGGGCGGGACTGGCTGGGCGCCTATGTGCATCAGCCGCCACTGGCCGAGCGTAAAATCGGTAAGACGTATCTTTCCCGATTCTGTCGAATCGAGTATGTCCTGCGCCCACGGCACCAGGAGCCAGACTATGGTGCACTTCTCGTCGCTCACCGCTTTTATTATCCACTCGGGCTTCGCCCCCTTCAAAATAACAGCCCTGGCCCCGACAAGAAAATTGCCGAACCAGTGCATCTTAGCTCCGGTGTGGTAAAGCGGCGGAATCAAAAGGAAATTATCGTCATGGGTTTGCCCGTGGTGGGCCTGCTCCACCAGGCAGGCGCTAAAAAGATTCGCGTGGGTGAGCAATATAGGTTTCGGGCGGCCCGTTGTCCCCGAGGTGAAATAAAGCCCCGCTTCGTCGGCGAGGGATATTCCGGCTTCAAAGGGGGTGTCGGGGAGGGATGCAAT
This sequence comes from bacterium, assembly GCA_009724975.1. Taxonomy (GTDB): domain Bacteria; phylum Desulfobacterota; class Deferrisomatia; order Deferrisomatales; family BM512; genus SCTA01. The sequence goes on from SRXB01000032.1 coordinate 1,770, forward strand.
ATATTCAGAGAGGCTCTCTGCGCCATTGCACGCCCTTCCTATTGAGACGAAGGGAGTATCCGCGCCGCCTTCCCCCTTTTCGAAGTAGCCCTCGAACTCCTCGCCGAAGAAAAACCCCCTGGCCCCAGCCGTTTCGGCGCACCAGAGCGCCTCCTCGCGCGAAAAGCGGTGGTTAAGCGGGACAACCCACGCGCCGGAGCGCAGAATGCCGAAGTAGACGGGAAGCCACTCAAGGCAATTCTTGGCGAGGAGGATGACGCGGTCGCCCTTGGCGATGCCGGCGTTTTTAAGCCCGTTGGCGACCCGCCACGAAATGGAGTCGAATTCCCGCCAGCTCAACCGCCTTCTTTCACCGGTCGCCGGATCAAGCTCGGCCAAAGCCTCTTCCAATCCCCATTTCAATGAATTTTCAGAGAGAACTTCGGTAATCATCCCTTAAAGACCCTTCCTGGCGAAAAAGAACCACGAATTAGAAAACCCCAATTCAAGGGCGAGGCATATATAGCAAATCGCAAACCGCGCCGCCAGCTCCAATAACCGCGCCGCAGGCCGCCAAAACAGGGTCAAATCCTTGACAAGTTCTTGATTTGCCTATAACTTGTGGAAAAATAACACATGATGTCGGCTGATGCCGGAACCATTTTTATCAAAGAAGACGATGCAGATTTTAAACGACGCGGATTTCACGCCGGGTCGATTTAGCAATACGGCGGTCGCAATTGGGAATTTTGACGGAGTTCACCTCGGGCATCGTCACCTTTTGGGCGTATTGACCGAAAGGGCGCGGGAAATCGGCGGGGCAAGCGTAGTCGTAACCTTCGATCCTCACCCCCTTAGGGTGCTTAACCCCGCCAGATGCCCGCCCATGCTCTGCGATTTTCGCCAAAAGGCCGAAATAATCGAGGAGATGGGGATAGATGCGCTGGTAAGGGTACGCTTCGACCGCGAATTCGCCCAGATGCCGCCCCTTGGCTTCGCAAGGGAGATAGTCGGGCGCTCCCTTGGGGCGCGGGAGGTCTTCGTCGGCCCCGACTTCGCCTTCGGCAAAGGGCGCGCGGGCGACATAGCGCTTTTGAGCGCAGTCGGGGCAAAAGAGGGTTTTTCGGTCAGGACCGTGGGTTCCTTTGAGGTCGACGGCGAGAGGGTCAGCTCCACCGCCGTTAGAAACGCCGTCTTCGCCTCGGATTTTGGGCGGGCGAGAAGGCTTCTTGGCCGCCCTTACGAGCTTTCCGGCAGGGTAGTCCACGGAAAATCACGCGGCAGGGGCCTTGGCTTTCCCACCGCAAACCTTCTGCCTCGGCAGGAGTGCCTGCCGGTGGACGGCGTCTTCGCCGCCTGGCTCTTTCAGGGCGGAAAAAGGATGAAGGCCGCAGTGAATGTCGGCTCAAACCCGACCTTCGGAGCGGGAGAGAAGAGCGTCGAGGCCTTTTTGCTCGATTTCACGGGCGACCTTTACGGCGAGGAGCTTTCCCTGCGCTTCGTCCGCCAGCTTCGCGGCGAGGTCGCCTTCGGTTCGGTCGAGGCGCTGGTCGCACAAATTGAAAAGGACGTGGCCGAGGTGAGGGAAATACTCTCCAGGGACGAGGGGCATTTTGGCTAACTCTTCGGAGATAGGCGCGTTCACCGCCCTCTACGGGGTAATCGGCTACCCGGTCCGCCACAGCCTTTCGCCCCTTATGCAGACGGCGGCCCTTCGCGCAAGGGGACTAGACGCGGTTTATCTGGCCTTCGAGGTCGCCCCAGAGAAGCTGGGCGAGGCTGTGAGGGGGGCTTACGCGCTCGGCGTGACGGGACTTAGCGTGACCGTGCCGCACAAAGTCTCAGTTATGGGGTTTATTGACGAAATAGACGAGGGAGCCAGGGCGATAGGCGCGGTAAACACCTTGGTGCGCGGCCCAAGAGGGTGGAGGGGACACAACACCGACGCCGCCGGTTTCACGGGCTCCGCCAGGCGGGAATTGGGTTTTTCCGCCGCCGCTTCTTCGGCCCTTGTCCTCGGCGCCGGAGGCGCGGCGCGAGCGGTGATTTGTGGGTTGGCCAAAGAAGGCGTAAAATGTATTTACATAGCCGCGAGAAGAGGAGAGGCCGCCGAAGGGCTGGCCGGTGAACTCAACGCGGCACTTGGAGGCCTTACTGTCAAGCCGGTTGCGATGCAAAGCGCCCCCGGACTTCTCAAGGCCGGCGACATGGTGGTCAGCGCGACCCCGCTGGGCCTTTCTAAAGAGGCGAAATGGCCCTTTGAGATGAAATCCTTCGCCGAGGGTGTTCTTTTTTACGACACCGCATACGGCAAAGGGGAGACGCCGCTTGAAAAAGAGGCGAAAGCCCTTGGATTTAAAGCCGTTTCCGGCAGGGGGATGCTGGCTGGGCAGGGCGCGGAGGCTTTTGCCCTCTGGACGGGGCTGGAGGCTCCGCTGGAGCTCATGGAAGAAGTTTTGAAAAATCAAGTTGGCCGGTGAAGGTGGGCCAAAAGGCTTTAGAGGAAGAATATGTCCAAAAAACTCGGAGAGATGCTTCTTCGCGAGAACCTGATAACCCAGGACGCCCTGAAAAAGGCCCATGAGGAGGTCGCCAAGGGCGGCGGCAGGCTCGGGGAGGCTCTCGTAAAGCTGAAATTAATCAAGGAAGAGACCCTTGTCGCGGCCCTCTCCAGGCAGTACGGCATACCGCCGGTCGACCTGCCCAGCTACGATGTCGACCCCGACGTTATAAGGCTAGTCTCTGAAGATCTGGTGCACAAATACCACCTGATCCCTATAAATCGCGTGGGTTCCACCCTTATTGTCGCCGTTGAAGACCCCTCCAACATGTTCGCCATCGACGACATAAAATTCCTCACCGGCTACAACGTCGAGGTCGTCCTCGCCGCGCCCTCCGCCATCAAGGCGGCGATAGACAAATATTACGACCAGTCCGCCACCCTGATGGACGTCATGGGCGACCTTGACATGGGAGAGCTTGAGGTCGTGGACGAGAGCGAAGAGATCGACATGCGCGATCTCGAAAAGGCCGTTGACGACGCCCCCGTCGTCAAGCTCGTCAACATGATCCTCATGAACGCCATTAAAAAGGGCGCCAGCGACATTCACATAGAGCCTTACGAAAAGAGCTTTCGCGTGCGCTACCGCGTGGACGGCATCCTCTACGAGGAGATGAAGCCGCCCATGAAGCTCAAAAACGCGATAACGAGCCGCATAAAGATCATGTCGCAGCTCGACATAGCCGAGCGCAGGCTACCCCAGGACGGCCGCATAAAGCTAAAGCTTGGCAGGGACCAGGACATGGACTACCGCGTCTCCGTCCTTCCCACCCTCTTCGGCGAAAAGATAGTTTTGCGCCTCCTCGACAAATCGAACCTCCAGCTCGACATGACCAAGCTGGGTTTCGAGCCCAAGGCGCTCAAGGATTTCAAGGACGCCATCTACAAGCCCTTCGGGATGGTGCTGGTCACCGGCCCCACCGGCTCGGGCAAGACGACCACCCTTTACTCGGCCCTCTCCGAGCTCAACACCATAGACACGAACATCTCCACCGCCGAGGACCCCGTTGAGTTCAACCTGATGGGCATCAACCAGGTCCAGATGCACGACGAGATAGGGCTGAACTTCGCCGCCTCGCTCCGAAGCTTCTTGCGCCAGGACCCCGACATCATAATGGTCGGCGAGATACGAGACTTTGAGACGGCGGAAATCGGCATCAAGGCGGCCCTCACCGGCCACCTGGTCCTCTCCACCCTCCACACCAACGACGCCCCGAGCACGATAAACCGCCTCCTCAACATGGGCGTGGAGCCCTTCCTCGTCGCCTCCGCCACCAACCTGATACTGGCCCAGCGCCTTGCGCGAAGAATTTGCAAGGACTGCAAGCAGCCGGTAGACATACCGATACAGGGGCTCATTGACATAGGGGTAGACCCCGAGCGCGCCGCCAACATGAAATGCATGCACGGCGCCGGTTGCCCGACCTGCAACGGAACGGGCTACAAGGGTCGCGTGGCTCTTTACGAAGTAATGACTATAACCAACGAGCTCAAAGACCTGATACTTAACGGGGCCTCCTCGATGGAGATCAAGGAGGCCGCGATACGCGGGGGAATGAACAGCCTTCGCATGAGCGGCATAAATAAAATCGAAGAAGGCATGACAACCCTTGACGAGGTCGTGCGCACGACAGCACACGACTAAACGCCAAAGTCCCCAAAAGGAGAAACGCCGTGGCCAGCCTGCATCAGTTACTGAAGACAATGGTTGACAAGGGAGCGTCCGACCTGCACATAACCGCCGGAACCCCGCCGCAGATTCGCATAGACGGCATGCTGGTTCCGATCGAGGGGCTTGAGCCCCTTACCCCGCCCGAAACGAAAATGCTCTGCTACTCGGTCCTCACCGACGCGCAAAAGCACCGCTTCGAGGAGGAGAACGAGCTTGACCTCTCCTTCGGCGTCAAAAACCTCTCCCGCTTTCGCGCAAACGTATTCATCCAGCGCGGCGCGGTCGCGGGGGCCTTTAGAACAATTCCCTTTAAGATACTGACCTTCGAGGAGCTTGGCCTGCCGCCGGTGGTGGAAGAGATATCCAAAAGGCCGCGCGGACTCGTCCTCGTAACCGGCCCCACGGGCTCCGGCAAATCGACCACCCTGGCATCTATTATCGACAAGATAAACTCCACCCGCCACGAGCACATTCTCACGGTGGAAGACCCGATAGAATACCTGCACCCCCACAAAAAATGCGTAATAAACCAGCGCGAGGTGAGGGCCGACACCGAATCCTTCCACACAGCCCTTCGCTACATACTGCGACAGGACCCGGACGTCGTCCTCGTCGGCGAAATGCGCGACCTTGAAACCATCGAGGCGGCGCTAACCGTCTCCGAAACGGGCCACCTGTGCCTCGCCACCCTCCACACCAACGGCGCGGTCCAGACGATAAACCGCATAGTCGACGTCTTTCCCGCCCACCAGCAGGCGCAGGTGCGGGCTCAGCTCTCCTTCGTCCTTGAGGGAATAATCAGCCAGATGCTTTTGCCAAAGGCCAGCGGCAAGGGGCGAGTGATGTGCTGCGAGATAATGGTCCCCACCTCGGCGGTGAGAAACCTCATCCGCGAGGACAAAATACACCAGATTTACTCGCACATGCAGATGGGGCAGGACAAGTTCCAGATGCAGACAATGAACCAGCACCTCTTCCACCTAATCAACAAAAAGGATATAACGGTCGAACTGGGCATGGTCAGAAGCCCCGACCAGGAAGAGTTGCGGCAGATGATAAACCGCGGAAGCGTGGATATAGTCCAGCAACGTAAATCGGCCTCGGCAACGCCCGGAAGGCCAATGTAGCTAAACCCTCGTTAATCTTTGGGCCGCGCACCCTGGTTTTTGGCGGCCCTACTGGCGCGATGGCGCAAAAAGCATGACGGGAGGAAGATAAATGGCGAAATTCAACTGGCAGGGGCGAGCGAAAGATGGCGCGTCGCAATCCGGCCTCATCGAGTCCCAGAGCGAGGCCACGGCCAAGTCAACCCTCGCCGCCCAGGGCATAAAGGTCACGTCCTTAAAGCCGGTAAGGGAGTTCAGCCTCGCACTCCCGTTTATGAAGCCCAAGGTCAAGACAAAAGACATCGTCGTCTTCACAAGGCAGTTCGCGACGATGATCGACGCGGGCCTTCCGCTCGTCCAGTGTCTTGAAATCCTCTCGGACCAACAGCCCAATCCCGCCTTCAAAAAGGTCCTCAACGACGTCAAGGGAGACGTCGAGGCTGGCTCGACCTTCGCCGAGGCCCTTGGGAAGCACCCCTCCGTCTTCGACCGCCTCTTCGTGAACCTGGTCGCGGCGGGCGAGGTCGGCGGCATACTAGACACAATCCTGAACCGTCTCGCCACTTACATCGAAAAAAACATGAACCTCAAAAAGAAGGTCAGGGGAGCGATGGTTTACCCCGCCTCGGTCGTGGTCGTGGCGGTCCTGGTCATAGCGGTCATCCTCATCTACGTCATACCGGTCTTCCAGAACATGTTCGCCGGCGCTGGCAAAGAACTGCCCGCCCCAACACAGTTCGTCATCAACCTGAGCGAGTTCGTCAAAAAATACATACTGCTGATTGTCTTCGCCATCGGCATCTTCATCTTCATCCTTAAGCGCATATACTCCACCACAAAGGGGCGCGAGGTTTTCGACGCTTTCTTCCTCAAATTGCCAGTGGTGGGAACACTCATAAGAAAGGTCGCCGTCGCCAAGTTCACCCGCACCCTCGGCACGCTCATCTCCTCCGGCGTGCCCATTCTGGAGGGCCTGGACGTCGTAGCAAGGACCGCAGGCAACGTCATCGTGGAAAAAGCCATCCTAAAGACGCGCACCTCCATCTCCGAAGGCCGCTCCATAGCCGAGCCCCTCTCCGAAACGGGGGTCTTCCCCTCGATGGTAGTGCAGATGATCTCGGTCGGCGAGGCAACCGGCGCGCTAGACCAGATGCTTACCAAGATAGCCGACTTCTACGACACCGAAGTCGACGACGCCGTCGGCGCGCTGACGGCGTCTATAGAACCGGTGCTCATGATATTCCTCGGCGGCTCCATAGGCGGACTTGTCATAGCCATGTACCTGCCCGTCTTCACAATGGCAGGAGCCATGACCGGCGGCTAAAAACAAATGGATAAGGAGGTCGTTTCCAAGGCTTCCTTACGCAGGGTAGGGGGGTATCTACTCGGCAGGGCGATAGCCCTTGCCGCGCTAATCGCCCTGGCGCTGCTTCTGACGGTAAAATACCGCGATTCAGCCAGGGCGGCTGTCGTCGTCTTCGCGGCGATAACCGCCGTCTCTTACGCCGTCACCTTCGTCACAGCGGTTCTGGTGCATCGTGGCCGCAACCTGCACGTGCTCCTGAAGTTGCAACCGCTTTGGGACGTTTGCTACATAATAGTAGTCGTCTACCTCTCCGGCGGCATCTCCTCTCCGGCGGTGCTCTTCTTCCCCCTCGCCATAATAGGCTCTGCGGTTCTATATTACCGCAAGGGAGCTATGGCCACCGCCTCCTTCGCCGCGCTCTCCTACGGCGCCCTCTCGATTTTGCAGGTATACAGGATAATCTCGCCGCTGGATTTCCTCCCCCTTGAAAACCTCGGCGGCATCAACATCCCCTTCCGTATAGCCTTCAACATAATCTCCTTCTACGGAGTCGCCATCCTCTCGGGGTATCTGGCCGAGGAGCTTCGCCGCGCAGACGCCAAACTCTCCCAGGCCAGGGACGAGATAATGGAGCTTGAAAACATACAGGAGGCGATGCTCCACTCCATGGGCGGCGGCCTCGCGGCCTTCGATCTTCGCGGGCGGCTTATGTTCTGCAACGACCACGGCGTCAAAATGCTCAACTCCTTCGGGATAAAGCACACCGACAAAGAAGCGCTCTTGCGGATATTCGACCTTGAGCACGAGGGCCGCGAAGTGACCACCACCGGCGACGGTAAATTCCACATCGGCTACAACGCCGTCCCCCTCTATTCGCGCGACGGGAAAATTGTCGGCAAAATCCTGAGCTTCCAGGACCTCACCGAGATAAACCGCCTTGAGCAAAAACTAAAGCAGACCGATCGGCTCGCCGCGGTGGGCAGGCTCTCGGCGGGCCTCGCGCACGAAATCAGAAACCCCCTCGCAAGCCTTTCCGGCTCGGTGCAGATACTTTCAGGGAGCCTAAAGCCCGCCGATATAAAAGAAAAGCAACTCATAAACATAGTAATTAGGGAAACCGAGCGGCTCAACAACCTCGTGACCGGCTTTTTGCAGTACGCCCGCCCCAAGGAAGCCGCCAAGGAGCCCTTTGACCTTGGCAAGCTGGTTGACGAGGCCGCCCTCTTTTTCAGGCAGGGGGTCGGCGGCGAAAAGGTGAAAGTGATAAACAGGCTGAGGCGCGGCGGGCTTTTTTACGGCAACCGCGAGTCCTTCCAGCAGATATTCCTGAACCTCTTCAGAAACTCCGCCGAATCTTCCACCGGCGAGCTGACCATTACGGTGGAAGGCGGCGAGGAGGGGGGGCTTTGGGAATTCACAGTATCCGACGATGGCCCTGGGATATCAAAAGAGCTGGCCGAGAGGATTTTCGAGCCCTTCGTATCAGGAAAACCCACCGGAACCGGTCTTGGGCTTGCGCTTGTCCACCGCATAGTTGAAAATCACGACGGTACGGTCTCCCTTGAGACAACCGCGCCCAGGGGCGCGTCTTTCGCCTTCAGGTTCGGGAAAGCGAGCGATGGAAAGACTTCTGGTAATTGACGACGAAGAGTCGATGCGCGAATTCCTCTCTATTCTGCTGGGAGCCGCCGGATATTCGGTTGAAACCGGCGGGACCCTCGCCGAGGCGAGGGCAAAACTCGGTTCGGAGACCTTCGATCTTGTGGTGACCGACCTCAAGCTACCCGACGGTTCCGGTCTTGACCTCCTTAGCGAGGCCAAAAGGGTGGATCCCGATGCCCAGATAATAGTCGTTACCGCCTTCGGGACCCCCGAAACCGCGGTTGACGCGATGAAGCTGGGGGCCTACGACTACATAACCAAGCCCTTCAATGTCGATCACATCCGCCTGACCGTCCAAAAGGCTCTTGAGAGGGGCGCGCTTTTCAGGGAAAACCGCGAACTGCGCAAAAAAATCCAGCAAAGCGCCTCCACCGGCGATTTCATCACCCGAAGCCCCAGCGCCCTTGAGATGCTGCACCTGGTGGAGCGCGTGGCGCCCACCGGAGTCACCGTCCTCATCCTTGGCGAAAGCGGCACCGGCAAGGAGATCGTCGCCAAGCGCCTTCACGAGCTTTCGGGCCGAAACGGGCGCTTTGTCACCGTCAACTGCTCAGCCATACCCGAGGGCCTTCTGGAAAGCGAACTTTTCGGACACGTAAAGGGCAGCTTCACCGGCGCGGCCTCCGACAAGGCGGGGCTCTTCGAGGAAGCCAGCGGCGGGACGCTTTTTCTGGACGAAATAGGCGAACTGCCGCTTATACTCCAACCAAAGCTTTTGCGGGCGGTGCAGTTCGGCAAGATAAAGAGGGTGGGCTCGGGCAAGGAGATAGAGGTCGATGTCCGCATAGTCTCGGCCACCAACCGCGACCTCGCCCAGGAGGTGAAGGCGGGGCGCTTTCGGGAGGACCTCTTTTACCGCCTTAACGTAATCGCCATACCTCTGCCTCCCCTTCGGGACAGGCGAAACGACATACCTCTTTTGGCTCATCACTTCCTGGAAAAGTACAAGGCCGCCTTCAGGCGCGATATCAAGGGCATAGCGCCCGAAGTGCTAAAGTGCCTGGATCGCCACGACTTTCCGGGGAACGTGCGGGAGCTTGAAAACATAATAGAGCGCGCCGTGGCGCTGGAATCGGGCGATCAGCTAACCCTGGGCAACCTCCCCGAATATCTTCGGGAGGAAGCGGCGGGCGGGCCGCCGCGCATGGATTCCCTTCCGGAGGGCGGGGTAGACCTTGAGGACACCCTGCGGCGCACCGAGGTCCACTACATACTAAAGGCGCTGGGAAAGACCGGCGGCAACAAGACCGAGGCCGCCAAACTGCTGGGAATGACCTTCAGGACGCTTCGCTACCGGCTCGACAAGCTCGGCATGGCCTAGCGCGGGAATATAAAATGGCAAAATCTTTGATGGTGCAGGGAACCGGCTCCGATGTCGGCAAAAGCATAATCGTCGCGGGCCTTCTGAGAATTTTGAGCGACATGGGGCTAAACGCCGCCCCTTTCAAGCCCCAGAACATGGCCCTCAACTCCTGCATAACCCCCGAGGGCGGCGAAATGGGCCGCGCCCAGGTCGTTCAGGCCGAGGCCGCCCGCATAGCCCCCCACGTGGACATGAACCCGGTACTTTTGAAGCCCACCACCGATGTCGGTGCGCAGGTAATCCTGCAAGGCAAGGTCCACTCGAACATGAAGGCGGTCCAGTACCACCAGTTCAAGAAAATCGCCCGCGAAACGGTCTTCGACAGCTGGCGCAGGCTTACCGCCCGCCACGAGATAATAATCGTCGAGGGCGCGGGCAGCCCCGCCGAGATAAACCTTCGTGAGGGCGACATTGCCAACATGGGCTTCGCCCTTGAGGCCAACTGCCCCGTCCTTTTGGTGGGAGACATTAACAAGGGTGGAGTCTTCGCCTCCATCGTCGGCACCCTGGAGCTCATCGCCAAGGAAGAGGCCGACCTTATAAAGGGCTTTATAATCAACAAGTTTCGGGGCGACGCCTCGCTTCTTGAACCGGCCTACCGCGAAATCACCAAAAGGACGGGCAAGCCCTTCCTCGGCACCGTACCCTACCTTACCGACCTCTTCATACAGGAGGAGGACGGCCTCCACCTCGACAGCCAGCGGCGCATCCACAGCGGGGAAGAGGTGAGGGTGGCGGTGGTGGTCGCCAAGAGGATGTCCAACTTCACCGATTTCGATCCTTTCCTCGCCGAGCCCGGCGTAAGGCTCGATTTCGTCCGTCCTGGCGAAAAACTCGGAAAAGCCGACCTCATAATCCTCCCGGGCTCGAAAAACACCATCGACGACCTTTTGACCCTCAAAAGCTGCGGCCTCTTCGAGGAGGTTTTGGAGAACCACAGGGCGGGGGCGATGATAGCGGGGGTTTGCGGCGGCTTCCAGATGCTCGGCAAAACGGTGCGCGACCCCCACGGCGTGGAGGGAAACGTTCCGCTGGCGGAAGGTTTCGGCCTCATCGACGCCGACACCGTAATGGAGCCGGAAAAAATCACCGCGCAATCCGAGGGGGCGATTGCGGAGGGGGCGCTGGAGTGGTACGGCGGCAGGGGGATTTTGGAGGGCTACGAGATTCACATGGGG
>SRXB01000590.1 GCA_009724975.1 bacterium
CTCGACCAGCACTTTTACGGTGCCGTCAGGAAGCTTTAGCAGTTGGACGATGGAGGCGAGGGTGCCGACGGTGTGAATGTCTTCGGAGGAGGGTTCGTTGGTTTTCGCGTCCTTCTGGGTGGCCAGGATTATATCCTTGCCGGAGGCGAGCGCCTCTTCAAGGGCGAGTATCGATTTTTCGCGCCCGACGAAGAGCGGAATGACCATGTGTGGGAAGACCACGACGTCCCTGAGGGGAAGAAGCGGCAATGCGAGCTCTTGCCCGTGCTTACTGGTAGGCATCTATGACTTCTCTTTTCGCGCCCTAGCCATCCTGCTGGGCGGTTTTTTTCTCTTCGTAAAGTATTATCGGCGACTGGCCGCTCAGGATGACGTCCTCGTTGATTATCACCTCCCTGGCGTTGGACTGGGAGGGGATGTCGTACATGAGGTCGAGCATCACGTTTTCCATTATCGCCCTAAGGCCCCTGGCGCCGGTCTTTCTCGCCACCGCCTCGCTCGCCACCGCCTTGAGAGCGCCCTCGGTGAACTCAAGCTTCACGCCTTCCATCTCGAAGAGGCGCTTATATTGCTTGAGCAGGGCGTTTTTCGGCTCTACGAGAATTCTCGCGAGCGCCGCGTGGTCGAGCTGGTCAAGGGTGGCGTGTATCGGCATTCTGCCCACGAACTCGGGAATCATGCCAAAGCGCACCAAGTCTTCGGACTG
>SRXB01000591.1 GCA_009724975.1 bacterium
GACGAATAGAAATATTTCATCAAACCCCGCCGTTCCTGTTAAAATTTTAGCTGCCTCGGGGTTGCGGCTCCGTGGGGTTGACACCGTTTGGCCGAACGTGTGAGCATCACGCTCCACCTGGCGTCGGCCATGGTTTTCGCCTTGACTGAAAAAGGAAAAATATGACTTTGCGATACGACGCCGTGATTCTTTTGGGACACGGCAGCAGGCTAAAGAGCGCCAACGAGCCACTTTTAAAGATGGCGCAAATGATTTGCGAACTTCTGGATGGAGTAAGCGTTTACCCAGCCTACCTCCAGCTTGCGGAGCCGTCGGTGGCCCAGTCCGCCGTCAACGCGATAGGGGATGGGGCGAAAAACATAGCCGTAATGCCGTTTTTCCTCTTTCCGGGTGCGCACGTTCTTGAGGACATACCCGCCGAGCTCGAAAAAATTGCCGGAGAAAACAACCACGTGAAATTCACCCTCTGCTCCCATCTGGGCCTCCATCCTAAAATAGCCGAGGCCGCTGCGGAGCGCATAAAGGAGTCGTTAAATTGAGCGGTCTTAACGAAAAATGGGGCTACGACATCCGCCCTGAGGAGATAGAGAACGAAAGTTTTCGCATAATAGACACCCTCGTCGACCTCGGCGGCCTCACCCTGCCGCAAAAGGCGCTGGTGAGAAGGGTAATACACGCAACCGGAGACCCCTCCTTTTCCTCC
>SRXB01000592.1 GCA_009724975.1 bacterium
GGAGGAAAAGGAGGGGTCTCCGGTTGCGTGTATTACCCTTCTCACCAGCGCCTTTTGCGGCAGGGTGAGGCCGCCGAGGTCGACGAGGGTGTCTATTATGCGAAAACTTTCGTTCTCTATCTCTTCAGGGCGGATGTCGTAGCCCCATTTTTCGTTAAGACCGCTCAATTTAAAGACTCCTTTATGCGCTCCGCGGCGGCCTCTGCGATTTTAGGATGGAGGCCCAGGTGGGAGCAGAGGGTGAATTTCACGTGGTTGTTTTCTCCGGCAATTTTTTCGAGCTCGGCGGGTATGTCCTCAAGAACGTGCGCGCCAGGAAAGAGGAAAAACGGCATTACGGCTATGTTTTTCGCCCCATCCCCTATAGCCTTGACGGCGGACTGGGCCACCGATGGCTCCGCGAGCTGGAGGTAGGCTGGGTAAACTCTTACTCCATCCAGAAGTTCGCAAATCATTTGCGCCATCTTTAAAAGTGGCTCGTTGGCGCTCTTTAGCCTGCTGCCGTGTCCCAAAAGAATCACGGCGTCGTATTTCACAGTCATGTTTTTCTCTTTTTCAGGCAAGGTGAATACCGTGGCCGCGCCAGGTGGAGCGTGATGCTCACACGTTCGGCCAAACGGTGTCAACCCCACGGAGCCGCAACCCCGAGGCAGCTAAAATTTTAACAGGAACGGCGGGGTTTGATGAAATATTTCTATTCGTC
>SRXB01000593.1 GCA_009724975.1 bacterium
CCTTTCAGGCGTCTTCGGCTCAAAAGAGATATTGGTGGTTTTGCCCTCGAAGGCTTCGAAAGAGCTTTTTGAGGGGTACGGCAGGCTGGCGAAAAACTGGCAGTCCTCCGGCGAGGCGCTGGTCAGGATAGTTCCCGATTCGGAGATCGAAGTTTTGCCGGAGGGTTCTACGGCGCTGGTTTTGGGGTGGGAGAACAAATTTTTCGGCGAGGCCGTAAAATCAATCTCCGGCTACCCCGCTGTTTTTGGCGCGGAAGCGACGGAATTGGAGAATTCGACCATTCCCCGCGCGGGCCATTCTGTCGTGGCGGTGGGCAAGGGCGGCGGCGCGGGGGCTTTCAGGGCTTTTATTGCCTCGGATTCGCCCGCAGCGCTAGATGGCCTCACCAGAAAGCTTCCCCATTACCATAAATACAGCTGGCTCGGTTTTTCAGGCGACGAGCCCGCCAATATAGCCAAGGGGAGGTGGCCTGCGATCGGGTCTCCGCTGACGAAGTTTTTCGGCGGCCTTTCCGAGCGGGGAAAGACTCCCAAGCGAAAGCCCCTTGCGGCACCGCCGCCCGTCTATTCCAAAGAGAGGATGGCCAGGACCGTCCAGTTCCTCTCCTCGGAGGATTGCGAGGGGCGCGGGGTTTGCGGCGTGGGGATAATATTGGCCGCGAAGGTTATTGAGGAGGAGTTCAGGGCGCTTGGCCTTTCGCC
>SRXB01000267.1 GCA_009724975.1 bacterium
AATGAACGTCGGCGACGAATACACCGGCATTGCCAAGCGGCGGGGCGGGCCATATTTCAGGGATCTGCAGCTTCTGGTGGAGGGCCCCGCCGTGGCGGACCTTTGCGAGATTTTCGCCGAAGACTGGTCCTTCGCCACAGACGAGGCTCTGCAGGATCCGGTTGAGCCCTCCACGGCGGCAGGCTACACCGCGAATGTAGCCGTAACTCCTAGCGGCCCCGATCAGGAGGTCAACGCCAGCGCTCTTCTTTATTTCGGCGGAATTTGCGCGGCCAAAGAGAGGATTTTTCTCACCAGCCCCTACTTCATTCCGGACGAGCCGACCCTGCGGGCGCTGGTTTGCGCCTCGTTAAGGGGGGTAGACGTGCGGATACTGATACCGCAAAGGTGCGACGTGCCGCTCGTGGGCGCGGCGGGGCGCTCCTACTTCGCCGAGCTTCTGGCGGCGGGAGTCAGGATTTTCCACTACCAGCCCGCGATGCTCCACTCAAAGACGATGGCTGTTGATTCGCGCTGGTCCTTCGTGGGGTCGGCGAACCTCGACATGCGCAGCTTCAGGCTCAATTTCGAGCTGGGCGCGCTCATAGACGATTATGATTTCGCGCAAAAACTAGCGGCTCGCTTCGAGGAAGATCTCGCCCAGAGCGTCGAGGTGGAGGCGGCCCTCTTCGCCTCGCGCCCCTGGCTGGCAAGGGTTTCCGAGCGGGCAGTGAGGCTAGTCTCCCCCATTCTCTGACCACCAGAATTTCAGCGAAAAACCATTTGATTTTTTTTACGCAAAAAAAACCACCTAAACGGTCTTTTTTGGCTAAAGCGGCGAAACATAAATGCCGATAATTGCATCTTAACTTCTGGATGAAAGCTATTTTCCAGCACCAACCTTAAGCGGAATGAAAGGCGGCTTCGGGGGAACCGGTGGGCTGTTACTAGATGTCAAAGAAATTCATTGCCATATCCGCGGGGCTACTTGTGTCTGCTCTGGCGTGCGGCTTCTTTTTAGGGGCCGAAATAAATGGGCCGGATAATGCCGGGGAAAGCCACTCCCGCGAGATCCGGCTTCACACCGGCGGACTTACAACCCCCCTTCTGGATTGCGAGGTGCACCAATCCGACGAGGTGCGCGAAAAAACCGCTTTTTTCGACCTTGAGCTTGAGGCCCTGATCAGGGAAATAGAGATCAGGCCGGGAGTCGAGAAGGTGGGGGTCTTTTTCCGCGATCTCGAAAACGGGCCGATAGTGGGCGCGAACATGGACGAGCCCTTTATTCCCGCAAGCCTCGCGAAGCTCCCCCTTTTGGTCGCCTGCCTCAAACACTCCGAAACCGATCCCAAATTCCTGGAAAAAAAGGTCCTCTTCCCCGGTCTTCCGGAAAAGTGGCTGAAATCCTACCATTACCCGCCTGGAAAAACCCTTCAGGAGGGCAAGGAATACACGGTGGCCCAAATGCTGGAGTACGCCATAGAGTATTCGGACAACGCCGCAGCCTTCATGCTATGGGAAACACTGCCGGAGGCGGATATGGACAAGGTTCTCTCGGACGTGGGGCTAAACTGGCACCAGGAAAATTCCCGCGCCTCACCCGCCATTTTCGCCAGGTTCTTCCGCCTCCTCTACAACGGCTCATACCTCAACTCCGACAACAGCGAAAAAGCCCTGAACCTCCTTTCAAAATGCGAATTCGACAAAGGGCTTTCGCAAGGGATTCCCCTTGGCGTCACCATTGCCCACAAATTCGGTGAAATGTCCACCAGACGCGGCGGGACCAACAAGTTGCAGCTCCACGACTGCGGCATAGTCTATGCGGAGGGCGCGCCCTATGTCCTTTGCGTCATGACTCGCGGCACTCAGTTCAACGCCCTCGAAAAAGCCATCGGCGACATCTCGGTATTCGTATACGACCGCGTGCACAAGGGCTCCGCCTTGAACCCGGTCTTGGCCTCGCCGCTCGCGGCTCTCTGGCAGGCCGAATGAACCCGAAGATAACCTCCGCGCTCAAGAACAAACATCTGGCCCTGGCGGTTGGAACAATCGTGCTGTTTTTCGTCGGAACCGCAATCGGGTACAGGTACGGGCGACCGGCCGACGACGGGATCAAGGACGACAAGCCGCTGCGCTTCCAGTCGGGCAAGCTCTCCCACCCACTTCTAGAGTGCGACATAGAGGGAGAAGACCTGCCCGCGGCGGCGCAAGAGATACCTTACTTCGACAAGGACCTGACCGAATTCGCGAGAAATCTGGAGGGAAGGCTGGGCGTATCAAAGGTGACCGTCTATTTTCGGGACCTCGGCAACGGCCCCTGGATCGGGGTCAAACAGGATCGGCAACTTCTCGACCCCTCCAAATCGCGCCTCCCCCTCTTTCTTGCCCTCATGAAACAGGGAGAATCCGATCCAGCCTTCCTCAGCCGCCCACTTATCTGCGACCCCTCAAAACTGGGTTTGCCGGATACGAATTCGACGATTTACAAATCAGTCATGACGGCTGGCGAATATACGGTCGGCGGCGTGATGGAAAGGATGCTGGATTTCGGCGACCCGCTGGCGGCCAAACTTCTGGAGAAGCTGGCGAATCAGGAAATTTACGCAAAGGTTTTACGCGACCTAAGCATAGAACTGGACTACGACCCCTCCACCAAAAGCCTCCTGAGCGCACGATCGCTCTCCCGCTTCCCCCTCGTCATCTACAACAATTCCTACCTCAACCACCGTACCAGCGAGGCCGCGATGTCCATCATGACGGGCAACGCCTTCACCGAGGCGATGCCCAGGTTTTTGCCCAAAGAAGTACTAATAGCCCACAATTACGAAGCGGTCAGGACCTCCACCGACCCCGACGAGATGTGGAGCGTCCACGACACCGGCGTCGTCTACTACAAAGGAATGCCCTACGCCCTATCGATCCTGACCACGGGCCAGAACCCGATCGCCCAAACAAACGCCATCGCCGAGCTCTCTCGCTTCGTCTTTCAGAAGGTGGACAGCCACATGAAAAAGATGCACAGGAAAAGCTGAAAATCTCGGCAATGGCCCCCAGTTTAAAAATCGCTCCATAAGTCGGCGGTTTTTTTATTTCCATGTATTTTCCCGTTG
>SRXB01000594.1 GCA_009724975.1 bacterium
AGCCTCTGGGCCTACCTCGCCTGGGGCAGCTACTTCACATGGAGGATAAAGGGGCTTTGGTCCACCATCCTCTGGTTCTACTACTCGGGGCTCTTGCACGTGCGAAACAAGCCAAGCTGGCAGGGGCGCGCCATCGACATCCTCACCATCGCTGGTTTCGCGCTAGTACTCTTCACCTTCCTCGGACTCGGCCTTCTCTTCGACGAGTCCTCCCACCCGCTGAAATAAGGAGGCGAAAAGATGCAATTCGAGAAAGCCTCCCAAAACCCCGCGAAAAAAGCCCTTACGGCCCTCTGGGAGCTCTTCGTGAGCCCCACGGCCTTTGTCGTCCTCAGCATACTCTGGTGCCTCGACCTCGCCATAGGCTCGCTGCTGGCCTACGAGAAAAACCCGCGCTTCTGGATGCAGATGGACTCGGTCCCCTTCAACTACTGGCTCAAAGTCATCGCGCCCCAGGAATACCCCACATCCATCTGGGTCTACATACTCGTGGCGCTGACCTACCTCATGGTGGCGAGCCTCCTTTTTTGCACCCTGAACTGGTTTTTGAAAAAACGCCGCCGCTACCGAGGCATGGGCGAAGTCCTCGTACACCTCGGCTTTCTCCTCGTCTTCGCGGGCTACGTTCTTGGAAGCGGCTGGGGAGCGAGGGTGCAGGACCTCTCCCTCGCACCGGGCGGCCAGCGGGAGATTGAATCGCT
>SRXB01000268.1 GCA_009724975.1 bacterium
CGCCGATCTCTTCGGTGGAGATTGAGCGGGCCGAGAGGTCGATTTTAAGGATTTTATTTCGCCACAAAGACATCTTAAGACCTCTGGCCCTTCTTTTTGTGGGCCTCAAGGCATTCGGGGCTGCAAAAATAATCGCCGCCCGAGGAAATAGAGGAGTTTTTGGGGACGTAGACGCCGCACTCGGGGTCCTGCACCAGCTCTTCCCTTGCACGGGGAGGCTCTTTGGGGGTAAACGCCTCGGCCTCCGGCTCTTTTTCGCGGAAGATTTTCTTTTTTGGCTTTTCGTCGCCGAAAAGCATCTCTTTTATTATCCGGTAGAGGATGTAAAAGAGGAAAATCTGTATGAGAATCTTTATCAAGCAGGCTCACCGCGCCCGATTGAGGGCGTGAAGGGTTCTCCGGACGGTTCTATGCCTTCGGGCGCGCCCAGATCGGCTAAAAGTTCGGCAACGGTCTTTTTAAACGCGGGGTGGAGGGCCGTGGGGGCTATGTCGGCAAGAGGCTTCAGGACGAAAGCCCTCTGGTGCAGGCGCGGGTGGGGTAAGAGCACCATCTCGTCGTCAAGGGTGAGGTTGTCCCAAAGAAGTATGTCAAGGTCTACGGTCCTCGGGCCGTCCTGAACCTCGCGCACCCTGCCATGGCGCCTTTCTATCTCAAGAAGCGCCGCCATCAGCTCCCTGGGGGCGAGTGAGGTTTCAAGGGAGATCGCGCCGTTGAGAAAGGTCGGCTGACCCGCGGGGCCGCCCACGGGGGCGGTGCGGTAAAGGGGGCTTGCCGCCAAAACGCGCACGCCGCCGAGGCGGTCAATTGCCTCGACGGCGCTTTTAAGCGTCTTCGCCACATCCCCCACGTTGCCGCCTATGGCGACCAGTACCGTGGACATGGGTAACCTTTAAATGACCCCGGCCTTCTTTATCCGTTCCACCGCTTCCTTCAGCCGCTCTTCGGGCAGGCAGAGGGTGAGGCGGGCGTAGCCTTCTCCGGCGGGGCCGAAACCGTTGCCGGGGGTGGCGACGACGCCGGCCTTGTCCAGCAGGGTCTTGCAAAAGTGCGCCGAAGTCATGCCGGAGGGGACGGGGAACCAGACGTAAAGGGTGGCCTCGGGCGACCGGACCTTGAAGCCCGCGTCGGAAAGGCCCTTTACCAGCACGTCGCGCCTCTTCTGGTAGATGGCGCGAAGCTCCTCCTGCGGCCCCTGGTCGCCTTCGAGAGCCTCGATTCCGGCGATCTGTATCGCCTCGAAGAGCCCCGAATCGACGTTGGTCTTTATCTTGCCGAGCCCCGCGATGACTTCGGGATTGCCGACGGCCCAGCCGATTCTCCAGCCGGTCATGTTGTAGGTTTTGGAGAGGCTGTGGAACTCTATGCCGACCTCCTTGGCCCCCGGAACCTCAAGAAAGCTCATCGGCCTCTTGTCGCCGAAGTAAACCTCGGAGTAGGCGGCGTCGTGGCAGACGATGATGTTGTATTTCTTGGCAAAGGAGACTATGCGCTCGTAAAAGGCCCTGTCGGCGCAGGCGGCGGTGGGGTTGTTGGGATAGTTTATGAAGATTATCTTGGCTTTTTGGCGCACGTCCTCGGGAATGGCGTCAAGGTCGGGCAAAAAGCCGTTCTCCTCCTTGAGGGGCATGAAATAGGAGCGCCCGCCCGCAAAGAGGGTGCCGATGTTGTAAACGGGGTAGCCCGGGTCGGGGACAAGGCTTATGTCGCCCGGATCGATGAAGGCGAGGCTTATGTGGGCGATGCCCTCCTTGGAGCCGATTAAGCTGACGACCTCGGTGGCGGGGTCGACCTTGACGCCGAAGCGCCTGTCGTACCAGTTGGCAACCGCCTCGCGGAAGACCTTGAGCCCCTGGTAGGAGGGGTAGCGGTGGTAAACCGGATTGGGCGCCACCTCCTGCAACTTCCTGACGATATTGTCGAAGGTCGGCATGTCGGGATCGCCGATGCCGAGGTCGATGATGTCGATGCCGCGTTCCCTGGCCGCAGTCTTTGCCCTGTCTATCTCGGCGAAGAGATATGGAGGGAGCTGGGCTACTCTGCTTGCTAGCTTGATGTTCATATTTTTCCCCGAAAAATTTTGCCGGGCCTACTTAAGGCCCAGAAGGTCCAACATCTCGTAAACTCCGGGCTTTTGCCCGGGTATCCAAAGGGCCGCCCGAATGGCTCCCCTTGCGAAGGTCTCTCGGCTCGACGCCTTGTGGGTCAATTCCAGCCGCTCGCCAAGCGCCCCGAAGATGACAGTGTGGTCGCCCACTACGTCGCCCGCCCTCACGGCGTGAATTCCTATCTCTTTTTTGGTGCGCTCCCCCACTATCCCCTCGCGCCCGTATACGAAATCGCTCTCGGGATCTCTTTTCAGCGCCGAAGCGACCGCCTCCGCCAGCCTCAGGGCCGAGCCGGAGGGCGAATCTTTCTTGAAGCGGTGGTGGGTTTCGACAATTTCCACGTCGAAATCGTCGCCGAGAAGTTTCGCGGCCTCGTTGACGAGGCGAAAGAGGACGTTCATCCCCACGCTCATGTTGGCGGCCAAAAAGACCCTCGCGCCGGGAAGGGAGGATATCTCCCTTTTCTGGTCCGGCGTAAAGCCGGTGGAGCCCACCACTATGGCCTTTCCGGCCAGGGCGACGGCGCGGATGTTTTTCATGGAGACTTCGGCGCTGGTGAAATCTATGAGGACGTCGCACTCCTCCATCGCTTTGGCCACGTCGTCGCTTACCTTTATTCCGGCGACCGAGGCGCCGAACATTTCGCCCGCGTCGCGGTCCACGGATGGATGGCCCTCGCGCTCAAGAACCGCCCCGAGCCTAAGTCCGGCGGTGTCGGTGACGAGTCCGGCTATGAGGCTCCCCATGCGGCCAGCGCCGCCGGTTACGGCAACCTTTATCATATCGCGCCCCCCAAAAGGCCGTAATTGGCAATCGTTTCCCTAAGCCTTGCGCGGCTCTCCTCCTTGAGGGGGCAAAGGGGCATGCGAACGGTCTCTTCCATGCGCCCCATCATAGCCAGCGCTGTCTTGACGGGAACGGGGTTGGTTTCGATGAAGAGGTCTCGGGCGAGCGGGGCCATCTTGTAGTG
>SRXB01000269.1 GCA_009724975.1 bacterium
GGTATGTCGAAGTTGGTGCAGCCGATTACCACGCCGGCGTCGTTTGTGACCTGCATGGAGATGCCGGAGGTGTGTATGGTCGGGATTTTGGGGAAGCGGAAGCGCCCCTGGCCGTCGGTTACGGTGGTTTCGTAAAGCAGGTTGACGTTGGCTCCGGCGACGGGGTTTCCCGCCTCGTCCACCACCAGCCCGTCAAGGTCGGCGTAGAGGGGCTTTTCGGCGGTGGTCGCATCGGCGCAGCTTCCGGCAGACGGGAACGCGAAAAACGCGCCCGCAAAAAGGCACACCCCTGCCATTATCAAGCGAAGTTTTTTAAACTCCATGTCATCGCACCTGTTTTCAAAACCCGCCCTTTCGGCGGCAAGGCCTTTGGCGCGGGCGGCGTAAAGCTTTGCGATTATATCATCGCCACGCGCGTTTAGACACTAAATTCTTCTTTTTCACACCTCTTCCGACCCCATTGCCGCACCGCGTCAGGGCTTCAGGTGGCACTCGCTGCACAGGGGATCCGAGTAATCTATTGTGGTCATGAATTTGCGAAGCATTCCAGCGGTCTGGAAGCAGTCTTGCTGGAGGGGGGTTGTGTTGCAGTCCGCCGCGAACGCGTCATACGACTTGTAGAAATCGGCGGTACCGTGGGGGTCGTGACATGATACGCAGGCCACGGCCATGTTCTTCGTGAAGTCGTAGGTTCCGGCCTGGTAGTAGCGGCGCGTCCTGACGGAGGCGCTCGGGGAGTCGTAAAAGGGAATTATGCGCGCGTTGTCCCCGACGAGGAAGGAGGGAATGCCGACCTCCATGTTGGTGTCGGAGGAGGCCACCCCCCACGTGCTGGTGGAGGTTGTGACCCCCGCGTGGAGTATGTCGTCGGTGGCGCCGCGCCACGCGTGGAAGGTCGAGGTCCCCATGTTGGAGCTAAGGACCGCCCTGTCGTGGCAGCCCATTGCGGGTTGCAGGCAGAGGGCCGACCCCATCTTTTCGGGGGTGTCAATCGGCGGGGTGGAGGCGACGAAGCCGCCGTCGTCTATCAGGAAAGCGTTTGAGCTGCCGTGGACCGAGTGGCAACCGGTGGAGGTTCCGCCGGTGCCGTCCCGCTTTTCAAGGCAGGTCAGATCCATCATCGAACCGCCCAGCGAGGCGGTCCTGCCGTGGCCGTTAGTCTCGAAATAATTCTTGGTAAGGTAATCGGCGATCGGCGTGCCGGATTTTGCGAGATAGGGGACGAGCGAGGGGAAGGTGCGCCCGCCGCCGCTGAGGTATTGCTCGTTGTAGTCGTAGCGGGGCATCGGCATGACGGAGTTGCCGTTTAGCTGTATCGCCGTCGGCACGCCCGCGTCGGCCCTGCCGTCGTGGCAGGAGAGGCAGAACTCCTGGTATTCGTGGTAGTCGGGGTCGGCGGCGTTGGTCGGCCTTATGGCCGTGCCAGCCGTCTTGAGCCCCGTGGAGGTCTGCGCGTTGTCGGGGTAGACCAAAAAGCCGGTGCCGTCGGAGCTGCCCGGGTGGTCGGTCCCGGCGCTCATGCCGTGGCACTTTAGGCAAGAGTTGTTGGCCGCGGTGGTGAGATTGGCGATGTTATAGGTGTTTATGTGCACGCGCGAGGCGGCGGTGGTGAAGTTGGCTATGTCGCCCGAGCCTACGAATGAGTCGAAGGTGGTGGGCATGCTGAAGACGCCCTGCATGACGGTGTTGTTGTGGCACTTCAGGCAATCCCAGTAGGTAGTCTGCAGGTGGCAGCCGTAAATCGGGCTGAAGCATCGGGGCATGTTGGCCGCGTTGGGGACGGGGTGGGAGAGCGCGGTGGGGGTGACGTTGATCGCGGGCTCCACGTAGACGGCGACCGAGCCGCTGGCGTGGCAGCTTTGCCCGCACTTGGCTATGTCGTCCGCACCCGGGTAGCGGAATATCCTCGCGCCGGTTCCGGTGGAGAGATCGCCCGCCGCGTGGCAGACGTCGCAGATTCCGGCGGCCTTTGACTTGACCGGAGGGGCGATGAAATTATGCGAACGCGCTATTTGCCGGTTGGCCGAAGAGGCCGCGGGAAAAGCAGCGCCCAAAGAGACTAAAACGGCTAGAAGCAGGGTGATGCGCACCAAACGAGCGCCAAAACCCACCTTCCTCTCAAGGCCAAGCATGCAGACTCTCCTTAGCGAGGCGGAAAAAAAGTGACACCGGCTACGGTGGGCAGGTTAAAGCCTGGCTTTGTTCAGGCCCCCCTGCACGTACAGCAGCGAGTTTTTACCTCCGAAGCCGTCAGGAATGATACTAGCGGCTTTCGGGTCAGGCAACCACTTTTTCCCGTCAACAACAAACGCGTACTGATATCTGCCAGGTTCCAGCTTGACCTCGAAGGTCCACTTGCCATCTGCGTTGGCCACTGAAATAGGAACGTTCTTCAGACCCCAATCGTTGAAATCGCCCACCAGCCCGACCTTTCCGGCTCCGGCGGGGGCGTCGAACTCGAATACGACCTTCTGCGTCGCCAGCGACTCTCCAAGCGGGCTTTTCAGGAGCATTTCGCGCGTAGCGACGCCGCCGAAAAAAGCTATCGCCACCAGCGAGGCCGCGATGAGGCGCGGTGCGGTGAAGTGCTTTAGGATGCGCGCGATGAGCGGCTCGCGTTCCTCTTCGATGCGCGCCATGATGCGCGTAGCAAGAAAAGCGGGGGCCTCGGCCTTGTGATCGCCTATGGCGTCAAGGGCGAATTCCAGCCGCTCGAAAGAGCGGGCCATATTCCGGCACGAAGCGCAACCCTTGAGGTGGGCGTCGACGGCAAGCCCCATCTCCGGCGAAAGATCGCCGTCGCAATGGGCCGCCCACAACGCCTCTACATCCTTGCACTTTATCATCCGGAACAACTCCTTTTACGGTTAACATTTACGCTCAACGGTTAATACCGCCCGCCGCGATTAAAGTTACCGCCGCTACATTGGCACGAAAACTTTTTTCAGCTCGGGCATGCCTTCGGGCTTTTGGATATCGCCGTTCAAAACCGAAATTATCTTCTGGGAAGAAAAGCCCGCGTCCAGCGAATCGGCCACCATCTTTATGGCGAGGCTGTAATCGGTGGCGCTCCAC
>SRXB01000595.1 GCA_009724975.1 bacterium
ATCCTGCTCTTTGAAAACGCACCGCATGCAACCGGTGCACGGCAAGAGCGCAAACTCCCGAAGGCGGAGCATCTGTATCTTCGCGCCCGCCTCCCTCGCCGCCTTGAGCGCCGAGGCCACGAAAATATCGGTGTTTCCCCAGTTTCTGGGGCTTGCGCTTATGCCCAGTACCCGCATTTTTCCTCCGCTTGCTAGTATGCGTTGCCCCCGCCGCTTTTCTCCAGCTGGGCCAGACGCGTCTTCATCCCACCTACGTACTGGAGGAGATCCCGCTGCATCGCCTCGATATCCTTCTTGCGCTCGGCAAGGTCGGCCAGCGCTTTTTCGAGGTAGCCAAGGGCCTTTTTGATCTGGCCGGATTCGTCCATGTCGGTGGAGGCCACGCCGAGGATGTCGTAGATTTCATCAAGAGTCAGGCCAAAGCGCTTGCCCCTCAGTATCAGCTTCAGGCGGGTTCTGTCCCTCTTGTCGAAAAGGCGGTGCTCTCCGCCCGACCTGCGGGGGGTCAAAAGGCCCTTTTCCTCATAAAACCTGATGGAGCGCTTTGTCGTGCCGAGCTCCTCGGCAAGTTCGCTTATTGACCATATCTGTTTTTCGCTCATGAGAGATTCCAATCCGTCAAAGCTCACGTTAACGTAAAATTTAACAGCTTTCGCAAAATATCATCCCCATATGCCGCCCCTGTCAAGAATATTTT
>SRXB01000033.1 GCA_009724975.1 bacterium
AGTTCGTGATACTGGCCCGAATATTCCATCGTGAAGGGGACTTCGGCGTAGAAGAATTTGGGGCCGACCGGCTTGGCGGAGCCAGGCTTGAAGAGGACCGCCTCAAGCCCCGCTTCCACGCCAAGATCGCTGACAGATTTCAGCAGGGCGGGAATCTCTTCGGAGCCTGGCAACTTTTCAAGGGCCTTGCCAAGGTGGATGTCCAGCTGCTTAACCGCTTCCTTCACTATGGGAAGGTTCGCGGCCACCGCCTGCTTCTCGCGGAGGATTGCATCCTGCTTGGAGTAGTCGTCCTCGATTTTGGCGATGCGGTCCATGCCCGGGCGGGCGGCGGCGGCCCAATAGGCCACTGCAATGAGAACGCCTATTACGCCCCAGATGAGAGCCTTCTTTTGCGGAGGAAGGCGCAGGTAGGTTTCAGCCGATATAGCCATTCGTCACCCCGCCTTCTTGTTTTCCTGCGCCGGAGGGGCAGGCGGTTTTGGCACTTCAAGGAAAGCCTCAAGGGAGAAGGCGCTAAGGACTACCCCGCCCTTTTCCTCGCGCTTGGACACCTCAAGCCTCACCCTTTCGAATTTCGGGTTGTTTTCAAGGTCGGTCATGAATTTTGCGATGGTCTGGTTATCGATGGCCATGCCCTTGATGGTGAACTTGCCGTTGTCCTGGCTCACCTTCTCTACCCAGATCTTCTCCGGGACGGTCAGGGCAAGCTCGTTGAGCACCTTCGCGGGGCCCTGCTGCTTTGCCTCAAGGGATTTGATGATTTCAATCTTGTCGGCCAGGTCGGCGAATTTGGCCTTGTAGCCTTCCACCTCTTTTATCTTCGCCTCGTATTCGATTATCTCCTTCTTGACCTTTTCAAGCCTGTCCTTGGCGTTTCTCTCCATCGTCACTATTGAGAAGTGTACGCTGAGAATGACCGCCGCCAGACATGCGAGATAGCCAATTATGAAGAGAAAGTGTTTGCGAAGATTTTCTTTTCGCTTCTCGGCCCTAACTGGAAGGAGATTAATGCGGATCATCTTTCATCCGTCCTTCTTAGCGCCAAACCGGCCGCCACCACGGCAACCGGCCCCATAGCATCCAGGTAGTCGGGATCAAAGCGCCTCTGCGAGTAGGTGATTTCCTTGAAGGCCTGCATTAATTTGACCGGCGCGCCCTGGCGCTCCTCAAGGGATTCGGCCAGCCCGGACAGCTTGCAAGCTCCGCCCGCGAGGTAGATGCCGAAGATCTCCTCCTCGGAGGATGCCGCGCCGAAAAAGTCGAGAGAGCGCTGTATCTCAAGGACAAGGCTGTCGACCATTCCCGAGAGGATTCTACCGACATCCTCTACGGAGGCCTGGTCGGACGACCCGCCCAGCTTGAGAGCCTCGGCCTCGTCGTAGCTAACGCCGAGGTCCTTTTGAAGTTCCTCGGTGAAATTGCTACCGCCAAGGGTTATATCTCGGGTGAAGGCCGAGACGCCGTTGCGCAGGATGTTGATGTTCATTATACCCGCGCCGATGTCTATGAGGACTACCGTCTTTTCCATCAGCTCGGGGTAGGATACGGAGAAGATGTTCTCCATCGCGAAGGCGTCGACGTCAACGACCTCCACGGTAAGCCCCGCTTCAGAGAGGACCGCCATGTAGTCGTTTATTATGTCTTTCTTGACGGCGACGAGGAGGACTTCCATGGTGTTGGGGTCGGCGGCTGGGCCGAGTATCTGGAAGTCGAGGTTGACGTCTTCAATCTCGAAGGGGATGTACTGTCCGGCCTCCCACTGAATCTGGGTCTCCAGCTCGTTTTCGGCCATCATCGGGAGCATGATCTTTTTTACGATCAGCGAATGGCCCGCTACGGAGGTGGCGACGCTTCTGTTGGTTATTTTCAGATTCGCGTAGAGGTTGCGGATAGCCTCGGCCACGACGCTGGAGTCCATTATCACGCCGTCAACGATAGCTTCAGGCGGCAATTGGACTACGCCGAAATTTTTGAGCTCATAACTTTTTTTATGATGTTTGAGCTCTACGATTTTTACCGAGTGGCTCCCGATATCGAGACCGACTAATGTTTTGGGCTTGAACAGCGCCATGCGGCTCTCCCATGCAAGGGCGCGATGGATTTCGCGAACCTTGCCCTTATATACATACCACTGGCAATAAAGAGTAGGTTATATCAATTCAAATGTCAAGCCGCAGGTATTGTGTCTTTATTTGAGAAGACACCACATTTAGTATTAACCACTCCAAATTAAGTTAAAGTTTCTTCCTCTTCCATTACTTTGGCAAGAGAAGCAACCGTCTCTTGGCTATCCAATTCAATCAGCTTCACGCCCTGGGTGTTGCGCCCGATGACGGAAATTCCAGAGGCGTACATCCTGATCAATTTGCCGCTTTGGGCGATGATTATTATCTGGTCCTTGTCCTCGACCGAGAGCACTCCGGCGACGTTGCCGTTCCTCTCGCTGGTCTTTATAGTTATGATTCCCTTGCCGCCCCGGCCCTGCACCCTGTACTCGTCCAACTGGGTGCGTTTGCCGAAGCCATTTTCTGTTATGGTGAGAAGTGTAGCATTGGGAACGACAATGTCCATCGCCACAACCGCATCGCCTTCGGAAAGTTCGATTCCCTTCACTCCGCGGCTCGTGCGGCCCGTCTCCCGGACCTCCTCCTCCTTGAACCTTATGGACAATCCTTCGCGCGTACTAATTATTATATCACTCGCGCCGTCGGTGAGGCGGGTCGAGATCAGCTCGTCCCCCTCGTCCAGCCCTATCGCGTAAATTCCGCTTGATTTTCTGGGGCGCGAGAAGGCCATAAGGTCGGTTTTCTTAATTATGCCATGGCGCGTGCACATGACAATGTATTTGCCCTCGGTAAATTCGCGAACCGGCAAAAAGGCGGATATAGTCTCCCCGCTTTCCAGCGGCAGAAGGTTGACCATCGCCTTGCCCTTGGCCGCCGCGCCCGCCAGCGGCAGCTGGTGCACCTTGAGCCAGTAGACCTTGCCGTTGGTTGTGAAAAAGAGGATGTAGGAGTGCGTGGAGGCGACAAAGAGGTGCTCTACGAAATCCTCCTCCCTCGTAGTCATCCCCATGCGCCCCTTTCCTCCCCTGTGCTGACTGCGGTAGAGGGAGGCGGGGTTGCGCTTTATGTAGCCGGTGTGGGAGATGGTGACGACCATGTCCTCTTCGGCTATGAGGTCTTCTATTGTTATCTCCTCGACCTCGCCGACGATCTCGGTGCGCCTGTCGTCGCCGTATTTTTCGCGAACCTCGGCGAAATCGGCGGCGAGAATCTCCATTATCTTGCGGTCGTCGGACAAGATGCCCTCAAGCTCTATTATAAGCGCGAGGGTTTCGCGGTATTCAGCCATTATTTTGTCGCGCTCAAGGCCGGTAAGGCGCTGGAGGCGAAGCTCCAGAATTGCCTTTGCCTGCTCCTCGGAGAGGCCAAAGCGCTCCATCAGCCCTTCGCGGGCCTCGGCAGGCCCGGCGCTTCTTTTTATAAGCTCTATCACTTCGTCGATGTTGTCGAGCGCGATGACGTAGCCTTCCAGTATGTGAGCCCGCTCTTTTGCCTTGCGGAGCTGGTACTGGGTCTTTCTGACGGTCACGTCGCGGCGGTGCTCGATGAACAGCTCAAGGGCTTCTTTTATGTTAAGGACCCTCGGCTGACCCTCGACGATGGCGAGCATGTTGACGCCGAAGGTTGTTTCAAGGCGGGTGTGCTTGTAAAGCTGGTTGAGGATTATCCTTCCCTCTTCGCCTTTTTTAAGCTCTACAACCACGCGCATGCCTTCGCGGTCGGACTCGTCGCGCAGGTCGGAGATTCCCTCTATTTTCTTTTCCTTGACCAGCTCCGCTATCTCCTCGACCACCTTCGCCTTGTTGACGGTGTAGGGAATCTCGGTGATTACTATCGCTTCCTTGCCGGTCTTGGCGTTTTTCTCGAAAGCCGCCTTCGCCCTCATCTTCACCGAACCCCTGCCGGTGGTGAAGGCCTCGTAGATGCCCTTAAGGCCGTAGATGTAGCCCGCCGTGGGGAAATCGGGGCCGGGCAGGACCTGCATTATCTCCGAAATCGAAGAGTCGGGGTTTTTAATGAGCATCAAAAGCGCGTCGCAAAGTTCGCGCAGGTTGTGCGGCGGGATGTTTGTCGACATGCCGACCGCGATGCCCGAACTTCCGTTTGCCAGAAGGTTGGGGAACTTGCAGGGCAAAACCTCCGGCTCCATCAGGGAGCCGTCGTAGTTGGGCGCAAATCCCACCGTCTCCATGTCCAGGTCGGCCAGGAGCTCTCCGGCTAGCTTTTCCATGCGCACTTCGGTGTAGCGCATCGCCGCGGCGGAGTCTCCGTCTATGGAGCCGAAGTTTCCCTGCCCCTCCACCAGAGGGTAACGAAGCGAGAAGTCCTGGGCGAGCCTTACGAGGGTGTCGTAAACGGCGGAATCGCCGTGCGGGTGGTATTTACCGATAACGTCGCCGACCACGCGGGCGGATTTCTTGTAGGGCTTGTCCCACCTGTTGCCAAGGTCGTGCATCGCGAAGAGAACTCTTCGGTGGACGGGCTTTAGTCCGTCGCGCACGTCGGGGAGGGCGCGCCCTATGATTACGCTCATCGCGTATTCAAGGTAAGAGCGCTTCATCTCGTCTTCGATGGGTATCGGTATCTTGTTATCGGGATTTGAAAGCATTTGCCATCTTTCCAGAATCATTGAGGAAATTTAATATTCCGCGCCGACCTTGCGCCAGCGCGGCAAAAGACAGTTATTAATATCACAGGTGGGGGGCGCGTGTCACGCCCAGGAGGAGGATTGCTGGAACGCGTCCTTGATTATTTCGACCCTTATGGGGCTCTCGCCGAGGTATACGGCGGCTACGTCGAAGCGGGCGGCGATGTCGTAAAGGTTTTTTTGGGCGATGTAGGCCTGCGCGGCGCGCTCAATTTTGGCGGCCTTGCGAAAATCCACCGCCTCGAAGGGGGATCCCAGCGAATTTTTCCCCCTCGCCTTGACCTCTATGAAGACGAGGGTTTTGCCGTCAAGGGCTATGATGTCTATTTCGCCGCCAGCGCACCTGAAATTGCGCTCAACGATGCGATAGCCCCGCTTTTCGGCGAATCTAGCGGCTTCGTCCTCGCCCCGCGCCCCGATCGGGGTGGTCGCCCTCTTCACAGCAGGCCGATCTGGCGGGGCTGGAGTCCTTGGCAGAATTCCCGAACCCCTTTGAAGGTTTTGCGGTGTATGGCCGAGGGGCCGTATTTGGCCAGCGCCTCGCGGTGCTCCGCAGTAGGGTAACCCATGTGCTTTTCAAAGCCGTATTGGGGAAATTCTGCGGCGTATTTTTCCGCCATCAGCCGGTCACGGTGCTCTTTTGCGATTATGGAGGCGGCGGCTATGGAGGCGGAGAGGCCGTCGCCGCCGACAAGGGTGCGCTGGGGCAGCCCAAGGTCGATTTTATAAATCCCGTCGACGAATAAAAAATCGGGCGGAGTCCCGAGGAGGGAAACCGCCCGTTTCATCGCTAGAAGGGAAGCACGAAGGATGTTGATCTCGTCAATCTCCTCCGGCTCCGCGACGCCTATGGCGAAAGCCACGGCGCTTTTTAGTATCTTTTCCTCAAGGGTCCGCCTGGCGGCCCTGGGGAGTTTTTTGGAATCGTCCAGACCCTCCGGAATCTCCAGCGGGTTCAGTATGACAGCACCGGCTACGACCGGACCCGCAAGGGGACCCCTGCCTACCTCGTCGACGCCGCATAAAAGCCTGTATCCCTCGCTTCTGACCGCATGGTCTGTCTCGCAAAGGCCGGCTTTCAATTCCCGGGCTCCGGTTAGGCCTTGCGGAGCTCTTTGAGGCGGGCGGCCTTGCCGCGCAGGACGCGGAGGTAAAGGAGCTTGGCCCTGCGGACGCGGCTGTGGTTGACCAGCTCGACCTTTTCGATGAGGGGGCTGTGAACGGGGAATATGCGCTCCACGCCCACGCCGAAGCTCATCTTGCGGACGGTGATGGAGGCGCGGATGCCGCCGCGCTTTTGCCCGATCATCACGCCTTCGAAGATCTGGGTGCGGACCTTTTCGCCCTCTTTGATGCGGTAGTGAACGCGCACTTTGTCGCCGTTGCGGAGGCTCGGCGTGTCCATGCGCATCTGGTTTTGCTCTATGCGGTCAATTGCGTTCATAGCCATTTTCAGTTCTCCTTTTGGCTCCCGCCCTTGATTCGCGGGATTTTGCCAGAGGCCGTTATATAATCCAATTCAAGTCCAAAGTCCATGCGCCGTTTTCGAAAAGCGGCGCTTTTATCCGAAAATTCTGTCCACCACTATGGAGGCGGCACTTCGCACCGAGAGGTGGTTGTAGCCGGAGGGCGACCCTATGGGCTCCACAACGTAGTCGCACTCCGAAAAAACTTCCTGCGCCAGACCCGAGGCGGTGCCGAAGACTATCACCGACGGCCCCCCCGACTCTTCGCACTTTTTTCTCGCCTCGGCGAAGGTTATCACCGGCAGCCCCACGTCGCGAGCGCTGGTGGCTATCACGATGGGCCTTTCTCCGTGCGCTTTTTGTACCGCGCCGAGGGATTCGCTTACTGTGGGCCAGAAGGTAACTCCTTCTATGGCCTCTTTGCGGTGAGCGTTTCTCTCTCCGCCATAGCCTTCGGTCCAGTGGCCCAAAAGGCGCTTTATGAGCTCTACCTGCTGGGGCAGGTTGGTCTGCACCAGAACCCCGCCCAGGCCGTAGGTTTTAGCCAGCCTCGCGAAGTCGTGCATGTCCAGCGTCGTTATCGCGCTGGTGATTATTTTTCCCTCGCGGTCCACCGTCGGGTGGTGAACGAGGAGGAGGTAGCTTTTTTCCCTCATCGTTTGCCCCCGATGAATGTTTCGGCTTCCCGAATCTCATTTTCGCCGATGCCCGAAGCCTTTAAAAGGTCGGGCCGTCTTTCGGCGGTGCGCAAAAGCGATTGCATCTTGCGCCACTTGGCTATGCGTGCGTGGTCGCCCGAAAGAAGCGCCTCGGGAACCTCCTGCCCGCGAAAAATTCTTGGCCGCGTATATTGCGGATACTCCAGAAGGCCCGCCGACATGCTCTCCTCTTCGGTTGAGGCGAGGTCTCCAAGCACCCCGGGAACCAGCCTGGCTATCGAATCTGCCATCGCAAGGGCCGCCGCCTCACCTCCCATTAGGACGAAGTCGCCAAGCGATAGCTCCTCGTCGGCGAAGGGGCGTATGCGTTCGTCGAACCCTTCGTAGCGGCCGCAGACGAAGGCGACCGACTCCAGCGCCGAGAGCCTCTTCGCGTCGGGCTGGCCAAAGGGCCTGCCTTGGGGGGTCAGGAGGATGACGCGGGCTTTTTCGTCCGAGGCGCGAAGGCTTTCTATCGCGCCGACTACGGGCCCTGCTTTCATGACCATACCCGCGCCGCCGCCGAAGGGGTAGTCGTCGGTGGTTTTGTGGCGTCCCTCGCCGAAGTCGCGGATGTCGATGAAATCAAAGCTCACCAGCCCCGCCTCGACGGCCTTGCCCATCAGTCCGGCCCTTAACGGGCTTTCAAAGAACTCTGGGAAAAGGGTCAATATCGTGAATTTCACGAGCCCAACCCCTCCGGAACAACTACCCTGATTATTGCGCCCTCAATATCCATGCTTTTTACGAACTCGCCGGTGACCGGCAAAAGCCAGACCTTGCGGCCCGTTCTTATAAAGAGCATGTCGTAGTCGCCCCAGGGCTTTATGTCTTCGACCAGCCCCAGCGTCCCGCCGCTGTTGTCGTCGATGACGCTCATCCCCTCGACATCGGCGTAATAATACTCCCCTTCCTTCAGGGGGGGCATCTCGCTCCTCTTCACGTAAAGGCTCTTGCCGGTGAAGAGCGCCGCCTTGTCGCGGTCCTCGGCTCCTTCGATGAGAAGCAAAAGGGCCTTGTCGGCGACCCGCCAGGAGGAGATTTTCACGGGCGAAACTGCTTCACCCTCTCCCGCGAAAAAAACGGTGTAGCCCTTGAGACCGCGCGGCAGGCCGCCCATGGAGTCGAGACGTATTTCACCCGCCACGCCGTGGGGTCTGCCGAAGCGCCCCGCGGCCACAAGCCTTTCGCCGCCAGGCCCGCGCACTATGGCGCGAAGCTTAGCCGGCTTTGGCTTCGGTGCTGACACCCGCCTTCTTCAAAAGGCTCGCTACAGTGGCGGAGGGAAGGGCTCCGTGGTCGATCCAGTGCTTAACCCTCTCGGCCTCGACGCTTATCGTGGCGGGTTCGGTGAGGGGGTTGTAGGTTCCGACTATTTCGAGGAACCTGCCGTCGCGGGGAGCTTCGGACTGCGCCACCACGATGCGGTAGTAGGGGCGCTTCTTGGCGCCGTGGCGCGCAAGACGGATTTTAACTGCCATTTGCCGTATCTCCTTTGGCAATCGAATGCGCCGGACAAAGCGCCGACGCTGTTTCATCATTTATATTGTCAGGTCACATCGGGAAGGGAAGTTTGCCCATCCCCTTGCCGAAAAGTTTAGCCAGCTTGCCGCCGCCCTTCATCAGGCCGCTCATCTTTTTCATCATCGCCTGGGCGTCGCGGAACTTGTTGAGCAGGCGGTTGACATCCTCCACCCGCGTCCCGCTTCCCGCCGCTATGCGCCTCTTGCGGCCCGGGTTGATTATGTCGGGCTTCTTGCGCTCGGCGGGGGTCATGCTGTTGATTATGGCGATGATGCGGACAAGCTCCTTGTCCTCCACCTTAACATCGCCCATCTTTTTGCCCACGCCAGGGATTTTGCCCATGAGCTCGTCGATGCCGCCCATTTTGCGCACCATTACGAGCTGGTCTTTGAAATCCTCAAGAGTGAAGGTGTTTTTCAGAAGCTTTTGCTCCAGCTTCTGTGCGTCCTCCACCTCTATGACGCTACCGGCCTTCTCGATAATCGAGAGGACGTCGCCCATGCCCAGTATGCGCGCCGCCATCCTGTCGGGATGGAAGGGCTCAAGGGCCTCGGACTTCTCGCCGACGCCGAGAAACTTCACCGGCTTTTGGGTGACGGCCTTGATCGAGAGGGCCGCGCCACCGCGCGCGTCGCCGTCGGTCTTCGTCAGCACGACGCCGCTAATCCCTAGCGCCGCGTCGAACTCCTTGGCCACGTTCACCGCGTCCTGGCCCGTCATCGCGTCGGCGACGAACAAAATCTCGCGGGGCGAGAGCGCCTCGTTCAGGCGGCGAAGTTCGTCCATCAGTTCCGCGTCGATGTGAAGACGGCCGGCAGTGTCGAGGATGAGCGTATCATACCCGCCGGTTTTCGCCGCTGCGAAGGCCTTTTTGGCGATCGTAACGGGGTCCTCGGAGGGATTTGAGTCAAATACCGGTATTTTAAGATCGCTTCCGATCTTTTTTAACTGCTCGATGGCGGCTGGTCGGTAAACGTCCGCCGGAACGAGATAGGGTTCGCGCTTGAGCTGTTTTTTCAGGTAAAGCGCCAGCTTGCCCGAAGTGGTCGTCTTGCCCGAGCCCTGAAGCCCTACCATCATTATGACCACCGGGGGCGCGGCGCGAAGGTCGAGCGGCTCGTGGCCCTCTCCCATCACCCTCGCAAGCTCTTCGCGGACGATCTTCACCACCGTCTGGCCCGGGGTTAGGCTTCTCGCCACCTCCTGGCCAAGGGCGCGAACCTTGACGCCCTCCACGAAGTCCTTCACGACCTTGTAGTTGACGTCGGCTTCCAGAAGGGCCATGCGCACCTCGCGCATCGCCGCCTCGACGTCCGCCTCGCCAAGTTTTCCGCGACCCTTCAGGGCCTTGAAGACATTCGACAGCTTATCTGAAAGGCTTTCAAACATACCCGACCCTTGGGCGCACCCGTATCTTGAGTGGCCCCCTGATTCGCGGAAAACGCAGAATATAGGAGAGGGTTTCTATTCTGTCAAGGAGAATTGCTGGCCGGTAAAAACTTATAGCCGTTCTCTATGGCATACCGGCTGTCGACGACGTAGGCCGTAGAGGAGTTCTCCTGGGTGGCGATGACGAGCAAGAGCGCCAGCGGGGAACTTGTGTCTATCACCATCCCCTCGGCATTTTTCACGTCCTCGCCAAAGGGTATGGCCAGCATGGAGCCCGCCGAGGCCCCCTGCGCGGACCCCTTGTCTAGAAATACTATCTGGTGCTCGGTATAGACGGTGGCTTCGTCGCCGCCGCAAAGCACCACGCCGCTGAAATCGGACTTGGCTGGGGAGGGGGTTATGGTTTCGGCTGGTTTTTTATAGGCCATGACGCCCTGACCCGAGGTTATGGCGTCGCTGGAGGTGAAAATCTTCAGCTTCGCGACCTGGTTTTCAACCGTGAGGACCTCTGCGAGGCCGACTATCTTTACGTGATACCCCGCCAGCGCGCCGGTCTGGGGGTGGGAAACTTCCCGCGAGTCGTCGAAAATGGCTACGGTGTCGCCCGCCGCCAATTTGTCGGCGGCTGACGGATCGGCGAAAACCTCTTCGTATTGGGCGTAGGCGTCCTTTGGCACGACAACCCTGACGGTCCCGAGCCGCTCGGCCTTCTGTGCGCTTATATAGTCAAGTATCCTCGCGCCCTTGATGGCGAAACCCTCGTCATAGCTCACAGTGCCAGCTCCACGCGCCTTCTTGGCGGCAGTGGTCAACTCAGGGGCCGCTTCCTGGGGCTTGGGCACAGCCTTTTTCGCCTCCGCCGGCGCGGGGGCCACGGGCTCAGGCGCGGGCGCGGGAGCAAGAACCGTTACCGGCAGCCGAATCTCGTCGACTTTGGCCTCTGGTGCCTGCTGGCCATTCAGATAGATGGGGTCGCCCGGATATATCCAGTGCGGGTTGTGTATCTGCGGGTTTTTCGCCCATAGGACCGGCCACTTGGGGGGCTCGCTCATGAACTTGCCCGAAACGCCCCAAAGGGTGTCTCCGCTTTTGACCTTGTAAGGCTCCTCGGCGAACGCGACGCCATTAAGTCCCATTGCCAGGGCAGCTGCGACGATCAATCCGTTCCTCACGGCAAGCCTCCTTATGGTGTTAGCGCGGCGCGAGCCGGTAACCGGCCCTACGCGCGGCCTCGCTGTTTGGGTAATCTTTCACGACGCGGCTGAAAAAGGCGCGCGCCTTCTCCCCTTGTCCAAGCTTATCGTAACTCTCCCCGATCATCAAACAGGCGTCGGCGGATCGCGCCCTGAGGGAGAAGCGGTCCATAAGCCTGCTGAACTCGGCTATCGCCTGCTCGTACTCGCCCTGTGAAAAGTAGCTCTCGCCGATCCAGTACTGGGCGTCGTCCGCGTAGTCATGATCAGAATATTTTATCAGGAAATCCTCGAAGTCCAAAATCGCCTTGGCGTATTTGCCGTTGCGGAAGGCCGCGAAAGCGGTTGCGTACGAAGCCGAGGCCTCGTCCTGAGGGACCGGAGTCTGCGGCTTGGCTT
Source organism: bacterium (assembly GCA_009724975.1). Lineage (GTDB taxonomy): Bacteria > Desulfobacterota > Deferrisomatia > Deferrisomatales > BM512 > SCTA01. The sequence goes on from SRXB01000033.1 coordinate 11,386, forward strand.
CGGCCTGTTGCTGCCCACCGGCGGCGGGAGCTTTCGCGGGAGCCGGTGGCGGGATATCCACCTCGACCGGCTTTGACTCCACTGTAGACGCTTGAATTTTGGCCGGAGGGGGCGGCTCGGCGCTTTGTATCTGCGGCTTTTGCGGCGCCCTCATTGCGGACACCTCTTTTTCCGCCAAAGAGAGCCGTTCCTTCAAATCCACCATCTCGCGGGAAAGCTCGTCCACCCTAAGGGCCAACTTCTGGTCGGCCGCCCTTTGCGCGGAAAGCTCCCTCTCCTGCCCGTCTACGCGGGCAACCGTGGCGGTATCGGCGCAACCGGCCATAAAGGCCAGGAAAAAAACCGCGAAAAGGAATCGCTTCATGAATTCTCCGGCGTCCGCCCGGACGCACCTATTCAGCATAAAAAGCCTTAACTTTACATAATAACATAACATTTTGGCTTTTTGAACAAAGAAAACCGGCTACTCAATATGCAATGCCAATAAAAGGCCTCCTTGTAGTGACTCCTGAAGGTGTGTTAACAAGAACCGAGACGGCACGAAGACCTTGAACTTATTGCGGCAAAGGCGATGAAAGAAGAACAAGCGAAACCTGTTGAAATATGGGTTCTCTGCAAAGTGGAAAAGCCTCTTATTTTTTTCCTGCGCTATACGCTTGAATCCCATGAGGGCCTAGCTGTTCCCACAACGCTTCCCGGGGGCGAGGGCCTTGTGAGAATCTACACCGAGGAAGGGCGCAGAAAAGAGCTGGAAGAGCTTTTGGAGGCCCTTAAAAAAGAAATCGGCCTCGATATTCTGGAGTGGGGCAGTTGGTAGGGACAAGAGACGGGGCTTTCATTGAAAAGACCCTTTATGCGCTCGCAAAAGGAGCGGGTTTCTGCGACATCTTCTGGGAGAGGGTGCGGGCGGACCTGGTGGTCTTCGAAGATGGCCGCGTGGAGAGCGCGGGGCGGGATG
>SRXB01000270.1 GCA_009724975.1 bacterium
AAGGTAAATCTCGCGCCCGTACTTGGCCTCCATACGGCCCAAAAGCTCCGCCAGCGCCTTGAGGTTCGCCTCGCTGTAGACCTTGCCGGTGGGGTTGTTGGGCGAATTTATCAATACGGCGCGGGTCTTTTCGCTGAACTGAGCCTCTATGTTCTCGATGATGATATCGAAATTATCCGCCGTGGCGGCGGGTTTTATCGAGCAGTGGTGGTTGTCGGCGTAAAAGGCGTATTCGACGAAGAGGGGCTTTGGAATGACAATCTCGTCGCCCGCGTCCAGGATGGCGCGGAAAACCGCGTTGAGCGCGCCTCCGGCCCCCACCGACATGATGATGTTCTCAGCCGCGACCTCCAGCTTCTGCTCCTTGGAGACGCGAGCGGCAACCGCCTTTCGTGTCTCCATGAAACCAGCGTTGGCCATGTAGCCGTGGATGCCCGGTGTGCGGTCGGCGGCTATGGCGGCCAGCGCCTCGTAGAATTTGGGGGGCGGCGGGAGGTTGGGGTTGCCTATGGAGAAATCGAAGACCTTGTCGGCCCCGTGAATCGCCTTGAGGCGGGCGCCCTCTTCGAACATCTTTCGTATCCACGAGGATTTTTGCATCGAGTCGTTTATGGATTTTGCGATAAGCATCTGGTTTTCAGCTCCGGAAAGGTCCATGCAAATTTGAAAAAGGGATTAAAGGCTTTAGCTGGGAGCATTTTACGCGGACGGCAAATTTATTCCATCCCCAATTTTGGCGACCGGTTTCGGGCGCGGGTCAAAATGGTTCTGAACTCGTTTAAAAAAAATTATATAATCCGCCCATGAAAAGATTTTCAGTCCTAATCCTCTTCGCCGCCCTTTTGGCGCCGGTGGCCGCCCTTAGCGCGGGCGGGGTCGGCGGCCTTCCCTATGTCGGCCCCTCGCACGACCGCTTCACCACCCTGCCAAGGGAGGAGCTCCGCTCGTTCGAGGCCTTTCTCTCAAGTTTCGATTCCCGCGACGACGACGACGGCGACGGAGCGCCCGACCTTCTTGGGGTGCCGCAGTGGGTGGCCTACGAGGTGGGCCGTTTTTCGGGCGATTGCGTGCCGACGGGCGAGCGGCCCGCGTGGTTCACCGACAAGGGGCTTTTCGAGGCGGGGCTGGCGCCGAAGGACGACAGTTACAAAATCCCGAAGGCGACGCGGGAGAGGATGACCGACGGCGGCATCGACCGCGGCCACCTCTGCCCCAAGTTTCTGGCAGCGAGGATGAGCCCCGAGGCGGAATACAACACCCACACCCTCCTTAACGCCGTTCCGCAATACCACGAGTTCAACGCGGGCATCTGGCTCGACCTTGAGCGGCTGACAGGGGCGTGGGCGCAAAGGTTCGGCAGGGTGTGGGTCGTCACGGGGCCGGTTTTTTACGGCAAGCCAAAGGAATTTATCGGCGAAGGAAAGGAAAAGCGCGTTGCCGTTCCTGACGCGCTATTCAAGATCGTTGCGCGGGAGGGCGCTGGCGAAAAACCCGAGGCGCTGGCCTTCATCTATCCCCAGCGCGACCCCTCTTACGGCGAAAAACCCTATCGCCACGAAAAGTATCTGACCACGGTGGACGAGGTGGAGCGGCTGACCGGCCTTGATTTTCTCACCCTCTTGCCGGACGAGTCGGAAAAGGCGGTAGAATCGGCGCGCCACGCCTCGCTTTGGGCGACAGGAGAAGGAGATTTCGTTCGGGAGTGCCGAGGGTCGCAATGACCTTTTCCTTGAAAAAAAGAGAGCCGGACGGTAGTCTTTAAAAATCACCTTGAATTGCACTGGAGGCACCGATGAAAAAGATTCTGGCAACCGCTACCGCAATCTTGTTTCTCTCCACAGGCTCCGCTTTTTGCGCCCTCATCGACGAATTATCCGACATCGTCTCAAGCGTCTCGGTTTCCGCCTCAGGCAACATCGGTGGCTTCAAGACCGACATAAGCGCCGAGTTCGGCGTTCCCATGCCGAAAATCGACGCAGTAATCGCCGCCGTCCCGACCCCTGGCGACGCCTACATGGTGATGCAGATCTCCAACATCACCAGAAAGCCGCCGGAAGAAGTCATAACCGTCTACAAGGCCAAGAAGGACAAGGGCTGGGGCGCCATAGCCCATGAACTGGGCATCAAGCCCGGCTCCGACCAGTTCCACGCCCTCAAAAACGGCAAATATGCCCAAAAAGCCAAGGGCGGCAAAGGGGGCAAAGGCGGCGGAAACGGGAACGGTAATGGCGGCGGCAAGGGAAAGAAGAAATAATTCCCCTTAAACGGTGGACCCAAAACGGGAGGCTTGATGCCTCCCGTTTTTTTCGTTATAAATCCCGCGAAATATTAAAACCAAACTTACGGAGCTTTAAAATGGCCGAAGAAAAGAAAGAACCGTGGCTCAACTGGCTTGCGTTAACCACCGTAATCCTCGCGGTGTGCGCCACCCTATCCACCTTCAAGGGAGGCGGCTACTCCACCCGCTCGGTTTTGAGCCAGACCCAGGCTTCCGACCAGTGGGCCTTCTACCAGTCAAAATCAATAAAGGGCTACCTTTACGACATACAAAAGGACAAGCTCGAACTTGAGGCGAAGGTCGCTGGCGATTCGCTTTCACCCGCGGCGAAGGCCGAGTACAAGAAAGTAATCGACGAATACGCGGGCAAAATCGAAAAATATGAGAAGGAAAAGGCCGAGATAATGGCCGAGGCGAAGAAATTCGAGGAGATAAAGACCGACGCCCAATACCACGGCAAATTCTTCGGCGTGGCGGTAATCTACCTCCAGATAGCCATTCTCCTCTCCTCCATAGCCGCCCTCATGAAGAGAAAGCCCCTCTGGCTCCTCGGCCTTTTGCCTGGCGCAGTCGGGGTAGTCTATTTCGTGGCCGGTCTTCTTTAGCTGAACTTCATTGCCGCAAAAAAACCCGCCTTCACGGCGGGTTTTTTATTTCAGCCAGCTTTTTTGCGCCCGAATTTTGGCCGCAGTTTGTCGTAAACGCCTGAAATGGTCTCGACTATGAGGATGAGGCCGGTCAGGGGAACCACTATCCAGCTGAACCACCCCAGAAG
>SRXB01000596.1 GCA_009724975.1 bacterium
AACCGCCAGCAGGGCGCACGCCATGAACACCCCCAAGCTTGGCGGCGCGCTCAACGGCACCATCAATACAATAACCCTGGGCACCACCGGAACGGTCCCCACCTCGTGCAACCAGTGCCACTCCACCCACCGTTCCGACGGTCAGGCCTCCCTCATGGTTCTCCAGAAGGACGGCACCGTTTCGCAGAACGGCGCGAACCCCGTCACCCCCGGCGACTGCGGCAGCTGCCACAGCCAGGACGATACCGCCAACGGCTATGGGAACCCCTTCGGCACCCTAGGCCACGGCAAGGGCTCCGCCGACCTCAGCGGCAAGCCCCTCAACTATTCCTGCACCGCCTGCCACTCCTCCAACGTGCCGCACGGCTTTGCGGTCCAGAACTCTACCAATTTCCTTCGCTTCAACATGCCGGTGAACCAGACGATAGTGTCGTCTCTTCGCCAGGAAGCCCCCTTCAGCAACGCTTTCTCGATATGCGGAAACTGCCACCAGGCCAAGGACGACGTGCCCGCGCACGGCTACAGCGCCACGCAGTTCGGCCAGGCCGGCTGCAACGACTGCCACGAGCCCCACGGCGTCAACGTCTCCTACGCCGGCGTTTCCAACAAGATAATGCTCCGCCGCTTCATCCCCAAGAGCAACACCGCCGGAGCAAACCGCTACGGCATCAACGCCACCTCCGGCACCTGGGAGCT
>SRXB01000271.1 GCA_009724975.1 bacterium
GCTCCCCCGTTGTCTCCGGCGCGAAAGTGACCGGCACCATCGTCGAGGAGGAAGGATAGCTTCTTTCGGATCTCGGTTTCCTCTTTCGAGCCGGGGTAGTATTTTGCGAGAAGGTTCTCCGGGACCGCCCAATAGCAGATGAAATCATTGTCCTTTGTCAAACTCATTCCTCCGAGAACTCGCTGAACTCGAACTTGAGGGTATTGCAGTTCTCTTTGGCGGCCCTTTGTGTCGAATCCGAAAAACCGCTCGGCGACGTCACTTCGACTTCAAGGGTGATCTTCACGGCGTTCCCGAGTTGGGATGTAAAGAGGCCGATCACTTCCTTTGCGATGTCTGCGCTCTGGAGTCCCATCTTGATCGGGTCGAGCTCGGCCTTTGCATAGAAGCGTTTCGCAGCCTTCGTCGGAGTTTGCGTCGACGTTATCGGCTTGGTCCCCGTAGTCGGGGGTGTCACTCCACCCACGAGATCGGCGGGGCTTACGAAAACGGTCGAAGGCTCAACCGTCGAGGCGGATGCGGCCTTTTCCGCCTTCGCCGCTCTCGCGGTTTCGAGTTCGATTACGCGGCTGGCGGCGTCGATGTAGATGGTCGCCGGTTCACCAAGCACGAACCCCTTGTACTCGCCATCGGCCTTGCCTTGGGCGTAGCCGAAGAACTCTTCCTTCGCCACACCCTCGGCAATAGCGGATTTTAATACTTCAGCACTCGTCAAGCGTGGGAGGTAGGGGTAACGGCAAAAGTCTTCCCAAAGACGCTTCACGTTCGCCTCGGGGCTATTGGGCCAGTACCAGCCTTCCAAAATGTTCTTGAGGTGGTAGGGCGACCACGCGGGAATCAGGATTTCACCATCCTCGGCTCCCTTCTTGATCGCAACCGATATGTCGCTCCCTCCGGAGGGCAAAGAGAACTCCTCCCAGCGGACTCCGCCGAGACCTTTGCCGGGAGTCGCGTCTTGAACGGGCGAAAGCACCCAGCGGTATACCTCGCGCACCAAAGCAGTCAGTTTGCCGTCCGAGTCTTCAAGGTTCTTCTTCGCCTCCTTGGTCTGGAACTGGTCGAGGTTGAGCGTCCCGACGTCGTCGTTGATCGACTTCCACGCGAGGTGTCGCTTGGCGTCGTCGTAGAGCCTCCCGACTTGTTCCTCGTCGGACGCAAGGAAAAGGAGTCGGTTCTGGTTGAGACGGGGAGAAGACCCGCGTTTCTCCATAACCTCCTTCGCCCCCGTCACGGCCCACGAGGTTTGGTCCTTCCTCTTGTGCGGGTTGGTCGGCGGCAGGACAACCAGTCGAATCTCGTGGTCGTCGGGTACATCCCCATGCAGGGTGAATACATGGACGCCTCCGAAGACTCCGCTTTTGATCAGACTCTTGAGACGTCGCCCGATCTCGGGAACCAAGTCCTTGTCGCGGTCGAAGCGACCCATCCGGTCTTCCATCTCGCGCCGAAGGTTTGGGCGGGTGTCGTACCAGTACCTACCGTTGCCGGAGTAAAGGTAGAAGAGTTGGTCCGCTAGCCGCTTGAGCGCGTCCTCGTACCTTCCCGCCTGTTGCCCGGGTTGAGTGCAGCCAAGTCGGATGCGGGTAACGTCGATGCCTCTAACCTTTTGAGCTGCCACCGACGGCGCGCTCCCAAGGAATACCGTGCGGGCTACCCTTCGAGCCGCCTGTACTTCCCCTAGGATCGGCGTAGTCTCATCGATCTTTTTCGTCGACGACATCGTCCCATCGACGTCGCGTTCCGCCACCGGCTCCCACCCTTGGGGAAGGTAGCGCAAGAGCTCGTTACGCACCCGCTGGTCGTAGAGGGGCATAGAGGCGGGGAGGATCATCAGGTCCTTGTTGTCGTCGGACCATAGCTTGTGGATCACTATCGCCATCAAGCGCAATACACCGCGTGTCCGTTGGAACTTCTCAAGCGTCGCCCAATCCTCGTAGAGCCGTTGGAATACCTCCGGGTGAATCGGGTAGGCCGCTTTCAACTGGTCGTAGTAGACGCCCTCCTGAGTTTCGTTGGGGTAGTGCGCTCCACCGTTGATGTAGAGGTCGGCGAACGCCTTGGCCGTCGCGTCGCGGGCGACCTCGTCCTTGACAGGTCCGAAGAGGCGGCGGCGGACGATCTCGAAGCCCTCCTGCGTCCCCACAGGCTTCCAGATGGCCTCCTTGCGGCCAAAATACTTCTGGAGGGTTTCGAGCGCATCCTTGCCCCTTTGTCCGCCAAGTTCCATGTCGGATTCGGGGAGGGAGGCGAGGAGCACCACCTTCGGGGTCATGCTCACGGCTTCGGTAAGAGCTTGGATGAAGGAAGCGTTGCTGGCGAAGGTTCCACCCGAGTAGGTCTTGCCATCCTCGAACTGGCGTATGTAGGCAACCATCTCGTCCATGAGGATTACGCTCGGCCCGACCTTGGCGAATAGAGCGGATAGGTCTTCCTTGCCCGGAGAGGTGCCTTCTGCATCGGCTTTGGCGACAAACTCGTAACCTTCCGCGTCGCCAAGTTGCCACGCCATCTCCCCCCAAAGGGTGTTGGCCTTGACGCCTCCGTGCTTACGGGGTTGAGATGGGCTTAAAGCGTTCCCGTCGAGTATCGCAACCTTGCCCTTGGGCAGTTCCATTACCCCAACCCGGTCGAGTATGGTCGGAATACCGGAGAGTTCGCTCGCAGGCTTCTCCCCCCGGGCGGCGTGGTAAGCGGCTAGCATCGAGTGAGTCTTGCCGCCTCCGAAGGCCGTCTGAAGTTGTATGACTGGGTCTCCGTCCTTGCCGGAAAGTCGACGCACCACGCTTTCAAGGAGGAGTGCCATCCCTTCGGTGATGAAAGTGCGCTCGAAGAAGAGTTTCGGGTCCTGATACTCGGCTATCGCAACCCCGGCCGAAACCTTGGAGAGGTCCGCCGCGAACTCGCTCGCCTGAAAGGTCCCTTCGAAAACGTCCCGATGCGGGACGATGACTTCACGCCAAGGCTTGAGGCTCATGTACCCTCCCTAAAGTTCAAAACCAAGCTGCCCAACCTTCGCCGGAGCCTTGCGGCTT
>SRXB01000597.1 GCA_009724975.1 bacterium
ACGCAGACGTGTTTTATCGTCATCGCCATTAAAAGACCCTCCCCGTCTCCACTTCGAGCCCTTTCCAGGCGTCGAGGGTTTTTGACCGGATGAAAGAGGAGAGGGCGGGCCAGCCGGAAAGCTCGTAGGCGGCAAGGAAGGCGTCGATGGCGGAGTCGAAGTGTATTTTGTTGCCGCTGGACTCTGACTGGGCAATCCACGCACCCTTCGCCTCGTCGCGGGTCTCCTCGAAAGCCGCAATCCGCGCCGCGAGCCACTCGAAAGCCTCTAGGCCGTCGCCGCCCGAAGAGACTAAAATGCGCTCGCGCAGGGCGAGGGCCTCCTTGTCTCTCTGAAGCACCGGCAGGGAATAAGAGGCGTTGGACTCGTAGACTGGCACGGTGAAAACCACATTCGGCCCCCAGTCGGCGGGGTCTTTGAAGCCGTCGATTGATATGCCGTGGTGGGCGGGAGTGGAAACCTTGAGGGCAAAGCCGTTGGTCGCCACCTTTGCCAGGCGGCAGGGGCCGGTCAGCTCGGCTTCGCCCGAAAGAGAGAGTTCCCCGAGGTGAAGGTTTTCGTCTATTTGGCCTTGCATGGCGCTCTTCCTTTGAAAAAAGAGGGGGGAGGAGAGGAGGAAAGCTCCTCCCCCCTTGGAGTTAGCCCAGTTCGGCGCGGATGACGACGCCGGAGAGCTTGTTGCGGTCGAAAAT
>SRXB01000598.1 GCA_009724975.1 bacterium
CGCCTGGATTGCGTCGGCCAGGGTCTGGGTAGAGCCGGAATACTCGACCTGCATTATCGTGGCCTCGTCCTTGTTGAAAGAGTTCTGGTAGATGTTCTTTATTCCCTTTATCGCTCCGACCTTGCCCTTGAAATCGGTGAGGGTGGCGTAGGTCGCGCCCGCGATGCGGACGGTGAGAAGGGTGGAGGCGGCCACGGCGGGCTGGGCGGCGGCGGCAGCAGCGTCGGCCTTGGCCTTTTCGTCTTCCTTTACCTTCTTGGAGCCCCCGCAGGCGGCAAGGGTGAGCATGAGAGCAAAAATCAAGAGAATGCCGAGGGCGCGCTTCATGTAAAGCCTCCTGAAAGCAAGTTTAACTGCCGTTAACGGCGAGTTTACAAAATGGCGCGCCCGCGCACAAGCGCCATCGCCGCAGAAAAGGGGCGAAAAGAGTTTTTTCGCGTTTTATTGAGCCGGTTTAGCGCCGTCCATGAGGTAGCCGACCCCTTCGAGCGCCTTTTTGAGCGCGTCGACGGTGACGGCCGAGTCGTCGTAAGAGACGGTGACCGTGTGGGCGGCTGTGTCGGTTGCTTCAACGGTTACGCCGGAGATTCCGGATAGGGCCTCACGGGCCCTTGCGGCCGTGGAGCCTCAGACCACCCCCGGCACGCCCAGGAGCATCCTGACCGGCGCGGCCAGCGCCAGCGTGAAGGA
>SRXB01000599.1 GCA_009724975.1 bacterium
GACATGTCGGTCATCGGCCTGGTGCAGATATGCGCGATGTGCTGGGGGCTTTTCACCATCTATCAGGAGAGGACCGTGGCGGTGGTCTTCGCCGACGGCTCCTTTTACACCGTAGGGGCAAACGCCTCGGCTCCAATACAGGCCAAGCTCGCCCTTGAGAACGGCTACAAGCCGCCACATCTTGTGTCGGTGCTTCCTGAGGGAATCGAAGAGCGTCAAAACGTGCGCAAAGAGGCGCTAAGGAGCGGCAACCCCATCTACCTGCGCTCCGAATTCCTCGCGCCGATGGGCAGGGATAACGCCGCCGAGCTTGAGCGGTCGGCGCGCAAGGCCGAAAAGCTCTTCGTAAAAGACCCCGAGGGGCTTGAAAAGTTCAGGGGGATACTGCAAAAACTCGGCAAGGCCGAAGACGAGATATATCTCTTCCCTGTTACGGCCCGCTATGAATCCTTCGCCGTGGTGATTGACAAAAAGACACTGAAAATCGAGGAGTGGATTACCTCGGTCACATTAAGCCTTAATTAGCCCCCGAGGCGCGCCAGCGCCTCTACCACGCCAACCTTCAGCTCAACCGAAATGACCTTGCGGCCAGCGGCTTTAAGCGCAAGCCGATCACCCTCGCACTGGGCGGCCTTGAGCTGGCCGAAAGTGGCGTCCTCCCCGGGTATTTCGATATCCAGCGTCTCCCT
>SRXB01000001.1 GCA_009724975.1 bacterium
CTTCGAGATGCTGGGGGGCGACGGGGGACTTCGGGCAGGCGCTCTACTTGGCGAGGCCTATGAAAGAATGGGGAAGGAAGAGGAGGCGCTGAAAATTTTCCAGAAAATCGGCTATCTCTACCCCCCGGACAACGAGCTCTGTGCTAAAAGCAGGCTTCGCGCCGCGAATATGCTCTCAAGGCGCGGCAAAAAAGCCGAGGCGGAGGCAATATACCGCGAAGCTCTTTCCTCCCCCGTCGAGTGGGTGAGAATAGAGGCAGAAAAATGGCTTAAAGAGTTTTCGCCCGCGCCCGACGCCCCAAAAGAGGCCCCGTGAAGATATTTTTGCCGGAGCGAGAATTTTTTATACACTTCGGACGACAGGACGCATTAAAATCACCGGCAAAGTGATTTATTGTCCGCGCATTGGGCTTCGGCCCGTTTGGATTGGCGTTTTTCAATGAAAAAAACCTTGGCGAAATGGATATTCATATCGGTGGCAGTCCTTGGCACCGGCTTTGCCTTAGTGAAAATCGCCTTTTTTGAATTCCCCAAAATCAGACACCTGCGTCAGGAGTGCAAGAACGAAGAGGCTGCGGTTGAGAAGCTCCAGAAGGAGCGCGACCGGCTCGCCAGCGAGGTGCACGACATCAACGTAGATCCCGTCGTTGCGGAAAAATACGCCCGTAAAGAGGGGTGGATCCGCGAAGACGAGACGGTCATAGTGATTCCAGAGAAATTGAAAAATGGCAGATAACCGCGGCGGGAAAAGGGAGTCCGAGGCGGAATCCCCGGGCGGATCGCCCTTTTTGCGCCTTATTTTCCCTTCCGTTTACGGCGCCAGCCTCCTCGGCGGCCTTTTCTCTCCCGGCCATCCGGCCTGGCTCTCGGTTTCGGCGCTTGGCGTCTACATCGTCTATCTCATTTGGCGCGTCTACGCCATCTTCACCGAGCACGCCCGAAAAAACATGACCGGAGGGGCGGTCGCAAGGGCCATGGAGCTTGGCCTTCTAGCCGTTTTCGGTCTAGGGACGGCTTTTCAGCTCATACCGGAGATCTCCCCCTGGTGGCTTCACCTTCACGCGGCGGTCTTCGTTCTGGTGGCGGCTGTCGCCAGGTGGCCCGAGATAATTTTCCTTAGCCTCTCCGCGCTGGTGGTCGGCAAATTGTCGCCCGGGGTGCTTGGCGAGAACTGGCTGCCCTCCTTCATCGGGCTGACATCGATATCTCTTTTTTCCTCCATAGCCGTCTCCATCGAGAGGCGACGCGTGGGGCAGCTTAAAAAGCGTATGGAGCGCATGCGGCTTGACTCAGAGCGCAAGTCGGACTCTCTTTTGGAGAGCGAGAGCGCCGCCGCTCGCCTTGAGCAGGCTCAAAAGGCCGCCATGGCCGAGCTTCGGGAGGCGGTGGAGGCAAATTCATGCCTTCTTGTCCTGAAAACCCCGCAGGGAAGCCTTTATATCAAGCACATCATCGGCGAAGTCGGTGACGTGGACTACGAGGCGCGGGTAAAGCTCAAGGGGACCGCTTTTCACTGGATTGCGGGCAACAAGAGGGAGCTCATCAACCTCGAAGTCTCCGACCCACAGAAGGCCCTCGGGTATTACGACTCCAATATCGCAATCAAATCCTTCGTCGGAGTGCCGCTTTTCACCGGTGAGCGCGTCGAGGGGATTTTGGCGGTCGACAGTCTGAAGGAAAACGCCTTTTCCTCGGATAAAATGCCAATCATTAGGCTGGCGGCCCGCCAGCTGGCCTCCATGATGGACCATTCTCGGGAAATCGAGCAGGCTTCCACCCAGATAAACGACCTGCGCACCTTTCGGGAATATTCAAAGCTCCTCTCTTCCTCACCCCTTCCACGCGATCTTCCGACCCTCACTCTCAACATAATAAAAGAGAGGATGGGGCCGGATTTTTGCGCGCTCTCTTTTGTCGCGGACAAGGGTGAGATGGAGGCCCTTGCGGTCTGGAGCAGGGACGAGGAGGAGATACGGCGCGGGCCTTTCAAGAGCGAGGGGAGCCTTGCCCAGTGGGTTTTGGACAACAACAAGGACATATACCTTCCCAAAAAGGAAGATATGCCGCCCAAGCCTTTGCTTTCGCCGGAAATAGAGGTCAAAAAACGGGAAACGGCGCTGATTCATCCCATTTCCTCGCGCAGCGTGGCCGTCGGGGTTCTGGTTGCCGGATGGGACGAGCCCTGCGCGGTGGACCAGTCGGCGATGGATTTTTGCGGAATACTTCTTCGCCAGCTCGCCCTTGCGATACTCCACACGCGGGATGCGGACCGGTTAAGGAAGGCTCACCCCATTGATGAGATCACCGGCCTTTTTTCTCACTGCGGCTTCATTTCCCTTCTGGACCACGAGGCGAGGCGCAACAGAAGGTATGGGCGCGGTCTCTCCATTATCATTTTCGACGTGGACCAGTTCAAGAAAATCGCCGAGACTTACGGGCAGGAACCCCTTTCCTCCCTGGTTTCCGGCATGGGGAGGCTTGTCTCCTCCGACCTTAGGGATGGCGATGTGGCCGCCTACCTTGGCGGCGGGCGCTTTGCCATGCTTGTCGCCGAGGTCGAGGGAGAGGAGGCCGTAAAAATGGCCAACAGGCTTTGCAGGCTCGTGGCCTCGACCTCCATTCCCTGCGGCGACCTGCAGCTTCGCGTCACCATAAGCGCCGGCGTATGCTCCTGGCGCGGCGACGAGGACACCGCCCAGAAAATGGCCGGAAGGGCGGAAACGGCCCTTTATGAAGCGCGCAGGGCCGGAGGCAACCGCGCTGTGCGCAAAAGCGTAGACGGATAGCGGCTAGAACTGGTGCTCTGGCCCGGGAAAGCTCCCCGACTCCACCTCTTCCTTGTATCTTTTCAGCGCTTCTTTTATCGGCGCGCCCGCATCGCAGTATTTTTTCACGAATTTCGGGGTGAAACGGTCGAATAGGCCTGTCATGTCGTGAAAAACCAGAACCTGCCCGTCGCACCCGCCTCCCGCGCCTATGCCTATGGTCGGAACCGGTATCTGCGAGGTGATGCGCGAAGAGAGCGAAGCCGGCACGCACTCGATGACTATCGAAAAGACCCCCGCCTCGCAAAGCGCCTTGGCGTCTTCCATTAGCGAAAGGGCCGCCCGGGTGTCTTTGCCCTGGACCTTGAAACCGCCGAGCTGGGTTGCGGTCTGGGGGGTAAGCCCTATGTGGCCCATCACCGGAATTCCCGCCCGCACTATTGCCGCCGCCTTGTCCGCCTGCGAAACGCCCCCTTCGAGCTTTACCGCGTCGGCGCGCCCTTCCTTCAAAAAGCGTCCTGCGTTCCTTATCGCCTCCTCGACGCCCACCTGATAGGACAAAAACGGCATGTCCGCGACGATGAGGGCGGTTTTCACCCCCCGCGAGACCGCCTTGGTGTGGTGGAGCATCTCCTCCATCGTCACGGAGACGGTATCCGGATACCCGAGGCAGACCATGCCCAGGCTGTCTCCTACGAGGACGACATCTATTCCCGCATCATCGGCCAGTTTGCCGGTGGGATAGTCGTAGGCGGTGACGGTGGAAATTTTCGGCCCCTTTTTCTTTCTGGCGAGGATGTCGGGCGGGGTAATCTTTCCCATCTTCAGCTCCTTTTGATGGCCTCAAGGGCTTTTATCATCTCGTGAAGGGTTTCATTGAGCGGGCAGGGGATGGAGTGCTTTTTCCCAAGCGCCGCCACCGCCCCATTTATAAAATCAGTTTCTGTTAAGCGCCCCGCGGCGACGTCCTGAAGCATGCTGGACCTGTTTTGGGCTGTCGCCTCCGCGACGAGGATAATCTTTTCGGCCAGCTGGCCCTCTTCGCCAAGATCAACCCCTTCTTTCAGGGCGACTGCGGCTACTTCTCCCGCGACCTTTGCTATTATTTTTTTTGCCGCGTTATTTTTAGCCAGCTCGCCATTTTGCACGCCTAAAATCGCGGTGAGCGGGTTTATCGCGCAGTTTATCGCGAGTTTTCTCCATATATAGGTGAAAATTTCGGGAGTAGCCGAGGCTTTAAGCCCCGCTAGCGAGAGTATGCGGGCAATTTCTTCGCCAGAGGGGCCGCCTTTGGCGGCGGGGCCGAGATAGGTTTCGCCGTCGCCGCCGTGGCGCACTACGCCGGGCGCCAAAAGAGTGGCTCCCTGCGCGGTAGTTCCGGCCAGGACGCGGCCTTCTCCGAAAGCATCGAGCAAAATCTTTTGCGGGCCAAGGCCGTTTTGCAAGGTGAGCACGAGCGTGGAGGGGCCGAGGGCTGGGAGAGCCGTTTCGGCGGCCCTTTTGGTGTCTTGCGCCTTGGTGGCGATTAAAACCAGGTCGAAGGGGTAGCTTTCCAGCGGCGGGCAGAGGATTTTCGCCTTTACCTGAAGGGAGGATTCCCCTTCCAGCAAAGTAAGTGGCGTTTGCGATAGTGCGCGTGCCTGCCTTTCATCTCTTGCAATCAGCCATGGCTGGTGGCCGGCAAGGGAGAGGCGAATGTAAAATAATGAGCCGATTGCTCCGGGTCCAACGATGGCGATCCTCACGGTTTCACCTCTTTGGCTTGCCCTTGAGGGCGGTTTTTAAGGCTGTTTTTTGCTCGCCGCGGCCGATTTTATAGGGGAGGGGGCGCTTTCGTTTCCCTCTTCGTCCATGGCCGTGCATCCGTAAAAGTACGTGACGCCGGCCTCGATGGCGGAATCGAGAAAAGAGGTTTCGCCGCCCGGAACCTCGGCGATTTTTTCAAGTGCGTCGGGGCTTTTGCCCCTTTTTATGACAATTTTTGCATACGGTTCCCCTGACGGGGCCATCCACATAAGCCTTATTCCCCCGGGTTCGCCAAAGAGGGCGAGCTCAAGCGGCGGCTCGGGCGGCTCGGAGTCTTTTGGAGTCACTTCAAGGGCAACCTCCTCCGATTCGATTCGCCAGCCCTGGGGGGAAACGGCGGAGGAGCGGAAAGAAAGCCTTGCCGCCTCGCCGTTTTTTAGGCCCGCTATCCTGCCCTCAGATGATTCCGGGGCAAAGCGGGCCAGAACTTTCCCCGCCTCGTCGTAAGCCGAAATTCCCTCGTAGGCGATGGCCGAGGCGGGGAGCGAATATTTGACTTTGGCCCCTCCATCCACGGGGAAGAGCTCTACCGAAGGAGGGGCGACCTTGAAGTAGGTTGCCGCCACCGGCGGTGAGGGCAGGCCCCTGTTCCCGCGCCCGTCAAGGGCAAAGACCCTGTAATTGCGGGTTTCGCCCGGGCGAGCGCCCTTGTCGGTCCATGAATAGACTGCGCCGTCGGGCAGCGCCTTGATGGTGGCCGCCTCCTCGTATTCAAAAGAGCAGCTTTGACACTCCTCCTTGCCTTTTTCCACCGAAGCGACTTCGACGAGAAAGCCGGATATATCTCCCCCCGCGCCCGAAAGGGTCCTTGAGGGGAGTGACCATCCTATTGTCAGACCGTCTTCCCTTCCGCCCGCCACAAGTCCCTGCGGCGTGCCGACGCGGGCCTGCCCCGGGGGAAGGGGATCTCCCATGCGCCCGCAGGCCGCCGCAAAAAGGGCCGCCGCGGACAAAATGAGGATGGCGCTGCTTCGCAAGGGATTCTATTTGCTCCTCGGCCAGAGTTCGTCAAGTCTTTTCATGGCCAGTTCGCTCTCGGCTATTACGTTTTCCGGAGCAGGGCCGCCAGTCGCCTTTCTCGAAGAGAGGCTTTTGGTCATTGAGAGCGCCTCAAAGATATCTTCGCCTATCATTTGGGAGAGTCCCCGCAGCTCGGCAAGGGGAAGCTCCTCCAGCCCGACTTTTTTCTCCTCGGCGAGTGCGACGGCCTTGCCCGCGATCTCGTGTGCGTGGCGAAAGGGCATTCCCTTCTTGGCGAGGTAGTCGGCGAGGTCGGTAGCGTTGACGAACCCCTCCTTAAGCGCCATTTTCGCCCTTTCGGGATTTATCTTCAGGGAGCGCACCATTTCTATGGCGATCGCCAAAGAGCCTTTTATGGTGTCAAGGGAGTCGAAGACCGGCTCTTTGTCTTCCTGCATGTCTTTGTTGTAGGCCAGAGAAAGGGCTTTCATCGTGGTGAGAAGGGCCAGAAGGTTGCCGTTGACGCGCCCCGTTTTTCCGCGCAAAAGCTCGGGAACATCGGGATTCTTCTTCTGCGGCATTATGGAGGAGCCGGTGCAGAAGCCGTCGGAGAGGGTCACGAAGCGAAACTCCTGACTAGACCAGATTACCAACTCTTCGCTAAGGCGCGAGAGGTGGGTCATTATCACGGAGGCGTTGAAGAGGAATTCGAGGGCGAAATCGCGGTCGGAGACGCCGTCGAGGCTGTTTCTCATTATTGCATCGAAGCCAAGCTCCCTTGCGACCATTTCGCGGTCGAGCGGGTAGGGGGTTCCGGCCAGCGCGCCGCTGCCAAGAGGCGAGCGGCGGGTCCTGCCCAGAGTGTCCTTCATGCGCTCGATGTCGCGGGAGAACATCTCGAAATAGGCTAGCCAGTGGTGGCCGAAGGTGACCGGCTGGGCGCGCTGGAGGTGGGTGTAGCCGGGGAGAAGGGTGTCGGCCTCGCGGAAGGCGCGAACCGCGAAGGTTTCGCAAAGGCCGCGCAAGAGGTCCAGCACTTCTTTCATTTCGTCGGCCAGATAGAGGCGAAGGTCAAGCGCCACCTGGTCGTTGCGGCTGCGCCCGGTGTGGAGCTTGCCGCCAACCGGCCCGACCTTTTCGGTCAGGCGCTTTTCCACCGCCATGTGGATGTCCTCGACGGAGACGGGGAAGTCTATCTCCCCGCGCTCTATCTCCTTTTCCACCTCGGCGAGGCCCTCGACAAGGGTTTGCGCCTCCTGCGCGGTAAGAACCCCCACTGCGGCGAGCATTTTGGCGTGCGCCATCGAGCCTCGGATGTCCTGGCGGTACATGCGCTTGTCAAAACCGATGGAGGCGGTGAAGACCTCCACTATTTTGAGGGTTTCTTCCCTAAATCTCCCTCCCCAGGGTTTCTCGGCCATTTTTTATTCCTTTTCAGGGCTTTTGTCAGCCCAGGAGTTTCTTCATGAGGCGGAGGCGAAGGGCGTTGAGCTTTATGAAGCCAGTCGCGTCGGCCTGGTTGTAAACTTTGTCTTTTTCAAAGGTGGCGGTCTCTGGGTCGAAGAGGGTTTTGGGGCTCTTTCGGCCAGCCATGACCACGTTGCCCTTGTATAGCTTTAGGCGAGCGGTTCCGGTGACGTTCTTTTGGGCCTCGTCCATGAAGGTCTGGAGCGCTTCGCGCTCGGGGGCGAACCAAAAGCCGTTGTAGACGAGTTTGGCGTACTGGGGGACGAGGCTGTCACGCAGGTGCATGACCTCGCGGTCCATCGTGAGGGATTCGACCGCTTTGTGCGCGTGGCGAAGGATGGTGCCGCCGGGGGTTTCGTAAACGCCCCTGCTCTTCATGCCCACGAAGCGGTTCTCGACGATGTCCACCCTGCCGACGCCGTTGCGGCCTCCGATTTCGTTCAGCGTTTCGAGAAGTTTGGCGGGGGAAAGTTTTTTGCCGTTTACCTTTACAGGATTGCCGGCCTTGAACTCAACCTCCACGTACTCGGCCTTGTCGGGCGCTTTTTCGGGGCTCACGGAGAGGAGGAACATCTCTTCGGTCGGCTCGTTCCACGGGTCTTCCAGAATTCCGCCCTCGAAGGAGATGTGGAGTAGGTTGCGGTCGCTGGAATAGGGCTTGGCCTTGGTTACGGGGACTGGGATTTTGTGTTTTTTTGCGTAGGCGATAAGCTCTTCGCGGCTGCCGAGCTTCCACTCGCGCCAGGGGGCGATGATTTTGATATCGGGGGAGAGGGCGTAGGCGGTCAGCTCGAAGCGCACCTGGTCGTTGCCCTTGCCGGTGGCCCCGTGGCTTATGGCGTCGGCTCCCTCGGCCCGCGCAATCTCGATCATCCTCTTGGCGATGAGGGGGCGGGCGATTGAGGTGCCGAGGAGGTAGTAGCTTTCGTAGATGGCTCCGGCCCTGAACATGGGGAAGACGTAGTCGCGCACGAATTCTTCGCGCAGGTCCTCTATGTAGGCCTTTACCGCGCCGGTTTTCTTGGCTTTTTCCTCAAGGCCTGTCAGCTCTTCGGCCTGTCCGAGGTCGGCGCAAAAGCAGACGACGTCGTAGCCGTATTCCTCGATGAGCCAGCGGACGATTATGGAAGTGTCAAGGCCGCCGGAGTAGGCGAGAACCACTTTTTTGTTCTTCGATTTAGCCATTTTCAATCCTTCCCTGTAAACTCAAGGGCCGCAACCAGAGGCGCGGCTTTATTTATTTGCCCAAAAGAGTGGCCAAGATGGCTTTTTGCACGTGGAGGCGGTTTTCCGCCTGGTCCCATACCGCAGAGCGCGGCCCCTCCAGCACCTCTTCGCTGACCTCAAGGCCCCTGTAGGCCGGAAGGCAGTGGAGGAATATGGAACGCTGGCTGGTGAGCGCCATGATTTTGTCGTCGACCATGTAGCTGGCGAAATCTTTCTTGCGCTTGTCTTTTTCTGATTCCTGGCCCATGGAGGCCCAGACGTCGGTGTTCACCACGTCGGCGCCGCGCGCGGCCTCAAGGGGGTTGCGCGTAAGGGAGATATCGGCTCCCGCCTCCTTTGCCCAACGCATTACGCGGCTGTCCGGCTCGTAACCGGCGGGGCAGGCCAGCCGAAGGGCGAAGCCCATTACCCCTGCGGCTTCTATCCACGAGTTCGCCATGTTGTTGCCGTCGCCAATCCAGGCCACGGTTATTCCTTCAAGGGTTCCGAGGCGCTCGATTACCGTCTGCATGTCGGCCATCACCTGGCAGGGGTGGTGGAGGTCGGTGAGGCCGTTTATAACCGGCACGGTAGCCCACCTCGCCAGCTCTTCGACGCTGGATTGGGTATCGGTGCGAATCATGATGGCATCTACGTAGCGCGAGAGGACGCGGGCGGTGTCGCGCTCCGGCTCCCCGCGGCCCATCTGGGTGGTGTCGGTCGAGAGGAAGATGGCGTGGCCGCCCAACTGGGTCATTCCCGCCTCGAAGGAGACGCGGGTGCGGGTGGAGTTTTTCTTGAAGATCATGCCCAGCGTTTTTCCCGCAAGAAGTGGGGCCTGCTCTCCTTTGGCGTGGCGGGCTTTCAGTTCGGCGGCTAGCTTGAGCATCGCTCCCAGTTCTTCCTTGGAGAAATCCTGGAGGCACAAAAAGTGTCTGGCCATTTTCGCGTGGTCCCCTTCTTCCCGCCTAAAGCGAGTCAAGCGCCGACGAAAGGGCGTCGGCCAAAAGATCGATCTGGTCCTTGGTGACGATGAGCGGCGGGGCGAAGCGAAGGACGCTCTCACCTGCCGAGCCTATTAAAAAGCCTTTTGCCATCATCGCCGAGACAATGGTGGCCGGTGAAATTCCGCCCTCAAGCTCAAGGCCGATGAGGAGCCCCCGCCCCCTGGCGTTTTTCGCGCGCGGCGAGCTTTCGGCGATTTTTTCAAGTTTGCCGAGGAGGTGTTTCCCCATCTCGCGGCAGTTCCCGATAATGTTTTCCTCCTCCATCGCCTCCATCGCGGCAAGTGCGGCGGCGGCGCAGAGGGGATTGCCGCCGAAGGTGGTGGCGTGGGTGCCCGGCGTGAAGGATTTGGCCGCCTCTTCGGTGGCCAGCACCGCTCCTATTGGCGCTCCGCCCCCTAATCCCTTCGCCATCGTCGCGATATCGGGGGTCACCCCTTCGTGTTCGCAGGCGAGGAAGGCTCCCGTCCGGCCCGCGCCGGTCTGGACCTCGTCGAAGATGAGTAGCGCGCCTCTTTCGTCGGCCAGCTTGCGCACGGCTTGCAGGTAGCCGGGCGAGGGCATTCTTATCCCGCCTTCTCCCTGGATCGGCTCAAGGATTATCGCGGCGGTGTTGACGTCCACGGCCTTTTGGAGGGCATCGAGGTCGTCGTAGGCGATGTGGATGAAGCCCGCGGGAAGGGGGGCGAACCCTTTTTTCACCTTCTCTTGGCCTGTTGCCGTGAGGGTCGCGAGGGTGCGGCCATGAAAGCTCATGGTGGCGCTTATAATGGTTTTCCGCCCCTCTTCGCCCCTGTCGTGGCAGATTTTGCGGGCGAGCTTTATCGCCCCTTCGTTGGCTTCCGCGCCTGAATTGCAGAAAAAGACCTTGTCGGCGAAGGTGTGGTCGCAAAGCCACTTGGCGAGCCTGACCTGCGGCTCGGTGTGGTAGAGGTTGGAGACGTGAAAGAGGGTTTTGGCCTGGGCCGCGACGGCGGACGACACCTTCGGGTGGCAGTGGCCGAGGTTGCAGACCGCTATCCCCGCCAGAAAATCAAGGTACTCCTTGCCGTCGGCGTCCCACACGCTCATTCCCTCGCCCCTGACAAGGGCTATGGGGAACCTAGCGTAAGTATTCATAACGTATTTTTCGCCAAGGGCGATTATGTCGGCGTTGTTCATGGCTTTATCCCGTTATTTCCGTGCCTACGCCGCCTTTGGTGAAGATTTCAAGCAACACCGCGTGGCGGATCCGGCCATCGATTATGTGAACCTTTTTTACTCCCGAATCAATGGCGTCCACCGCGCAGCGGACCTTGGGGATCATTCCGCCGCCGATTACTCCGCTGGCGATGAGCCCCTCCACCTCCTGCCTCTTTATAGAGGGAATGAGGTTTTTGTTTACGTCCAGTATTCCGGCGACGTCGGTCATGAGCACCAGCTTTTCGGCTTTCAGAGCCCCCGCGACCGAACCGGCAACCAGGTCGGCGTTGATGTTGTAGGTTTTGCCTAGGCCGTCGACGCCGATGGGGGCTATTACGGGGATGAAGCCGCCGTTGTCGAGGGTTTCTATGACCCCCGCGTTCACCTCTTCCACCTCGCCCACCGCGCCGATGTCGATTTTCTGTATCTCGCCGTCCTCTTTTTTCTTTTCGAGGTAAAGCTTCCTGGCTTTTATTAGGCCGCCGTCCTTGCCGGTGAGCCCGGCGGCCTTGCCGCCGTAAAGGCCTATGAGGCTTACGATTTCCTTGTTGATTTTGCCGCCCAGCACCATTTCGACCACCTCCATGGTGGCCTCGTCGGTGACGCGCATGCCGTCGACGAAGTCGGATTTTATATCCAGCCTCTTTAGCATCTCGTTGATCTGGGGGCCGCCGCCGTGGACAATGACGGGGTTGATGCCTATGTATTTCAAGAGCACCACGTCGCGGGCGAAGGACTCTTTGAGGTCTTCGGCGGTCATGGCGTGGCCGCCGTATTTTATGACGGCGACCTTGTTGAAGAATTCCCTTATGTAGGGGAGCGCTTCCTGCAGAACCCCCGCCTTCTCTATCAGCTTTTCCACTTATTTCTCCTTTAGAGCACGAATCTGCTCAGGACTTCGTTTGCGCTTATCTGGGAGAGCCTGGAGCGAACGTAGTCGCGATCGACCGTCACCCTTTTCCCTTCCATCTCCGGAGCGCTGAAGCTAAGCTCCTCAAGGACTTTCTCCATCACGGTGTGGAGCCTTCTCGCCCCGATGTTCTCCGTCCTGTCGTTGACCTCGACGGCGGTGGAGGCCATCTCCATTATTCCGTCTTTCGTGAACTCAAGGTCGACTCCTTCGGTCGCCATGAGAGCCTTGTACTGGCGGACGAGCGAGTTTTTGGGCTCTGTCAGTATCCTTACGAAATCGCCCTTGGTCAGGGAATCAAGCTCCACCCTTATGGGGAAGCGCCCCTGAAGCTCGGGTATCAGGTCGGAAGGGCTTGAGATGTGGAAAGCGCCCGCCGCCACGAAAAGAATATGGTCCGTCCTCACGACTCCGTATTTGGTATAAACCGTGGAACCCTCGATTATGGGGAGGATGTCGCGCTGGACGCCCTCGCGGGAGACGTCGGGCCCTCCTGCCCCTTCGCCCTTGGAGGCGATTTTGTCGATTTCGTCGATGAAGACGATGCCCTCGTTCTGCGCCCTGTCCAGCGCCTCGGCCACCGCCCCCTCCTCGTCGATTAGCCTTCTGGCCTCCTCGACCCTTAACGCCTCAAAAGCGGCGGGGACCTTCATGACCTTGCGGCGGCTTGTCTTTCCGCCGCCCATCATCGACCCGAAAAGTTCGCTCAGCTGGTCGCCCAGCTGCTGGTCGCCGCCCACCATCGAGGAAAAATCCATTCCGGAGGAGGGCGCGGACTCTATCTCCAGCGCCACCTCACGCTCGTCAAGGCCGCCGGAGAGCAGGAGGCCGCGAAGATTGTCCAGCGCCTGCGGTTCCTCTTCGCCAAGGGGTGAAAGAAGGGCCAAAAGACGCTCCGTCGCCGCCTCTTTCGCTTTTTCGGCGACGCGCTCCTCCTCCTCAGCCCGAACCATGGCGACAGCTTCGCGCACAAGGTCTCTCACCATCGACTCAACGTCTCTCCCGACGTACCCCACTTCAGTGAACTTTGAGGCCTCGACCTTGATGAAGGGAGCGCGGGCCAGTTTGGCGAGGCGGCGGGCGATTTCGGTCTTGCCTACGCCGGTGGAGCCGATAAGAAGTATGTTTTTGGGCGTTATTTCGTCGCGCAAGCCCTCGTCGGCCCTTCTTCTCCTCCACCGGTTGCGAAGGGCTATGGCCACGGCTTTTTTCGCCTTTTCCTGACCCACTATGTAGCGGTCAAGTTCCAAAACCACCTCGCGGGGGGTGAGTGGCGGGGTTTTCGCTTCCATTTCGCTTTAGCCTTGCCTCTCAGGCCCTCGGATGGGCCTTGTCGTAAACTTCCATCAGCTTTTCGATGCCGAGGTGCGTGTATTTCTGGGTGGTCGAGAGGCTTTTATGCCCCAAAAGCTCCTGAATGCCGCGCAAATCAGCCCCGGACCCCAAAAGGTGCGTGGCGAAGGTGTGCCGAAGGGTGTGCGGGCTCACCTTTCTCGTTATCGCGGCGCGCATGAGCCAGTCGTTCAGTATCCTTCGCACGCTGCGGTCGGTCAGCCTTCCTCCCCTTGCGTTGAGGAAGACGGGGGACTCGTGATCGGGCGCGAAGCCGGAGATTTTGCGAAGGGTGAAGTATTCCCCTAGCGCCGCTTTCGCTGCAGAGGTGAAGACAACCTCCCTCTCTACCTTTCCCTTGCCGCGAACTCTGGCCGTGAGCGTCGAAAATTCAAGGTCTTTCACCGAGAGGCCCACAAGTTCGCTTACGCGCACTCCGGAAGCGTAAAGGAACTCCAAAATCGCTTTGTCCCTCGCACCGGCCAGCCCCTCGGGCCGAACGGAATCGAGCAGGTGCAATATCTCGTCCACCGGCATGAATTCCGGCAACTTCTTGGGTATCTTCGGCGACGCGACAGCTTCGGCGGGGCTGGCCGCCACGCGCCCCTCGCGCGCGAGGTATTTGTAAAACGATTTTATCGCCGAGAGCTTGCGCTGCATCGAGCTTTTCATGTGGGAAAGGTGTAGCTTCCCGATATAGCCGCGCACGTCGCCCGGTTCGACCTCTTCCCACCTTACCGCGCCAGTCTCAGGACCGAGATATTTCGCGAAAGCCTCAAGGTCGCGTCTGTAATTGCGCAGGGTGTGGGCGGAGGCGTTCCTCTCGTAGGCGAGGTGGTTTAAAAACTCCTCCACCAGGGGGTCGCTCTTTTTGTCCGGAGTATTTTCCGCAATAGCCGCCAAACTCCGCGCTCCTTGTTCTGGTGAGGAAAAACAAACAGTTTAGCACAAACCGCGTCTTGAAAACAAATTCGGCGCGGGTTTTCATTCTAAAAGATGCCAGGGAACCGATCCGCTGCACATAAAGCGCCGCCGGTTTTTTGCGCCGTCGGCCCCCAGGCGGGGAAAAGGGCTGAAAACTCCTCTTTTCGGCCGAGTGAGCTCTCCGGCGGCTGGCGTAGCCGAGGGGGGCGAAAATTTTTAGGTTCAGCCTTTTGCCGCGCCCATTGTATTCTTCTTGCGGTGAACCTCAACACAAGGCGAGGAAGGTTTTGCCATGCCGACCATTGAAGATGTGAAGAAGTTTCTTTCGCAAAGAGGGGTGGAGGTCCTGGAGTTCGACGAGCCGACCCCGACCAGCGAAACGGCGGCCCGCGCCGTTGGGTGCGAGGTGGGCCAGATAGCCAAGACGGTGCTCTTCATCGTGGGGGAAACGCCGGTGGCGATAGTCGCCTCTGGAGATGTCCGCGTGAAGGGCTCCGCCCTGAAAAGGGCCGCCGCGCTCTCGGGAAAGGCGCGACTTCCCGGAGAGGAGGAGGTCGTTTTGCACACTGGCTATCGCCCGGGCGGGGTCTGCCCTTTTTTATTGCCTGAGGGATTGCTGGTGCTGGCTGATTCGTCGCTGAGAAGATTTGAAGTGGTTTACGCCGCCGCGGGCAACGATCACAGCGCAGTCCCACTTACTTTCGAAAAGCTTCTCGAACTGACCAAAGGACGCGAGGCGGATGTGTGCGCTTGAGGATTTTGGCGTTATCGTGGTAGGGTTGGCAAAAGGCATTATCACCAAAAGCCGGAGTTTGCCATGCTCATAGTGATGGAGCATTACGCCACCCCAGAAAACGTCAAAACCGTCATCGCCGCGATAGAGGCGCAGGGCTTCACCGCCCAGCCCATACCCGGCGGCGACCGCGTGGCGATAGGCGTTCTGGGAAACCACGGCTACGTCGACGAAACCCCCTTTCGCGGCCTCGCGGGCGTGCGCGATTTCATCCACGTCACCAAGCCCTACAAGCTGGTCACCAGAGATTTCCACCCCGAGGACACGGTGGTGGAGGTCGGCGGAGTAAGGGTGGGCTGGGGCGAAAAGCCGATAGTTATAGCAGGCCCATGCGCAGTGGAAAGCCGCGAACAGCTCTTCGCCGCGGCAAGGGTGGCCAAGGAAAACGGCGCCGACATGCTTCGTGGCGGCGCCTTCAAGCCCCGCACCGGTCCTCACACCTTTCAGGGGCTGGGATTCGCGGGGGTGGAGCTTTTGCGCGAGGCAAAAACCCAGTTCGGCCTGCCCACCGTCACCGAGGTGATGCGAATCGACCAGCTCGATTTCGTGGCGCAAAATGTAGATTGCCTCCAGATAGGCGCCCGCAACATGCAGAATTTCGATCTTTTGAAGGAGGCGGCGAAGATTAAAAAGCCGATTCTCCTAAAGCGCGGCATGAGCGCTACCCTTGAGGAATTTTTGGCCGCCGCCGAATACCTGGTGGCTGGTGGGAACGACCAGGTGATACTCTGCGAGCGCGGAATCCGCACCTTCGAGCGGGCGCTTAGAAACACCCTCGACCTCGCCGTGGTCCCCTATCTGAAAAAGGTCACCCACCTTCCTGTAATTGTTGATCCGAGCCACGCCATAGGGATACGGGAGCTTATTCCGGTCATGTCTAAGGCCTCGCTCGTGGTCGGCGCGGCGGGGGTGATGATCGAGATGCACCCCGACCCCAAGTGTGCGCTCTGCGACGGGCAGCAGTCGCTTGGGCCGGAGAGTTTCGCCAAGATGATGAAGGATATGGAGGCGCTTAAGGGAGCGCTCTAAAGATTTTCGCAGTCAACCCCTTCTCAAACAAAAAGGAGGATTATCATGGTCAAAAAATTTGCAATAGCGGCGGTGGCGGCGCTTGCGCTTCCGATGGCTTCCCACGCGCTGGAGATCGGCGTGCAGGGCACCTACTGGATGCCGACTTTCACCGCCGACCTTGCCATCAAGGATGCCGCCACCTTCAGCGCCACCGACGATTTCGACACCGACCAGAAGGTGGGAATCCCCGGGGCGCGCGCCTTCTTCGGCATAGGCGACCACCACATCTCCGTAAGCGCGCAAAAAGCCGCTTACAAGGGCGATTACGAGGGGCTCAATCCCATAAGCTGGGGCGGGACCACAATTTTGGCCACCACCGACGGGGGCGAGTTCAAGTACGACTACACGATGATCGACGCCACCTACCAGTACGACCTTCTCGACCTTGAGAATTTCGCGGCGGGCTTCTCCTTCGGCCCCCTCTTTAACCTCAAGTACATCGACGGCACCGCCGAGGTGGCCAAGACAACCGCCCCTGCCGCGCGCGAAACCCAGGATTTCACCGCCCCGATCCCGATGGTGGGCCTTGGCCTCCATATCGGAATCCTGATGGATATTCTGGAGGGACGGGCTCAAGTGGCCGGCATTGGCTACGGCCCCAACCGCGTCATCGACGGCCTCGCCGAGGTCTCCGTGACACCTTTCCCCTTCCTTGACGTAAGCGTGGGCTACCGCATAATGCAGGTGAAGATCGACTACAGCGACGTAGAACTAGACCTCAACCAGACCGGCCCCTACGCCGGACTTACCGTCTCCTTCTAGGTGGCGGCTTTCTCTTTCGGCGAAGGGCTGCGTCGTTTCTTGGCCGCGGGTCTTGGCGTAGTGACGGCTACTGCCTGCGACCACACGCCCTGCGGGCTCCTTGCCCTTCATCCGAAATAAAAAGTCGGCGCAAAAGCTGGTGATGGCAAATAAAAAAGCCGCCCTTTTTGGGGCGGCCTTTTTGCGTTTATGGCGATGGATAAGGGCTACTTAGCGGCCCCTTCCTTTTTCTCTTCCGTGGCGGCGGGACCTTTGGCCAGTTCGGGGAAGACCGCCTCGTTATAGGTTATCTTCGCGCTTTCCTTGAGTTTTTTAAGCTCGGCGGCGTAGGCTTCTTCTCTCTTTTTGGGCAAGAGCTCCTGGCGGATTGACGCGCTTTGCGAGGGAAGCTGGATCATCTCCGGCAACTTTACCGCCACCACCTTGAATATGTAGGCGGCGTCGCCGATTACATAGGCGGAGGAGGGGATGAATCCCGCCGTGGGGTTGGCGAAGATCGCTTCCTTGGCCTTTTCCGAAGCACCTATCGGGGGTATGGAGTCGGCTTTCTTATTGAAAGATTCGGTCTTGAGCACGTTGTAGGAGCCGCCCACGCTTGGGAAAATCTGCTTGAGCGAAAGTTTTTCGGCGGCCTCCTTGGCGAGCTTTTTGCCTTCCTCAAGGGCGAAGCGGGCGCGAACCTGCTCACGCACACGGGCAAGGGGAGGTATCTCGCTGGGCTGGGCGACCGCGATGGAGAGAAGGTAAACGCCTTCGCCGGTGTCGAACACTTCGCCCGGGGATGATGGGGAAATGCCGAAGAGGGCGGCGGCGAATCTGGGATCTGCCGGAAGAGCGGGATTGTTTTCGCCGCGGGTCACCATAGGGGTGGTGGTGGCGGAGAGCTTGTCCCAGGAGGTTTTCTTGTCCTCTATGTCCATAAGGAGGTTGTCGGCGGCGGCGTAGGCCTTTTCATGGGCTTTTTCGAGCTTGTAAAGCTCGACCACCTGACTTCGCACCTCTTCAAGGGTTTTTTGCCTCTTGGCGGCCTCGTCGTAAAAGAGTCCGGCGCGGGCCTGGTAGGTCTTTTTTATCCCGTCTTCATCCGGCTGGACCTCCGCCATGTACTTTGAAGCGGGGAAGAAGACGTATCTGGCGCTTCTCTTCTCCTCGGTTTTGAAGGCCTCGCCCTCCTTGGCGTAGAACTCGGCGAGTTTTTCCTCCGTCACAACAGCCTTGGCGGCGTAGTCCTCGGCTTTGAAGGCCACGTATTCGCAGGTGACGTAGGTGTTTTTTGCGCGGTATTCGTTCTCGACGTCCTGATCCGTTACGTTAGCGGCGTCCTTCAGCGACTCCTGAGCCTTGGAAAGGGTCAGCTCTATCCGCTTTTCATCTTTGTATTGCTGATGGGTAAGGCTGTTGGCTTTAAGGATGGCGAGGTAGCGGTCCTGATCGAAAGCGCCGTTGGCGAAGAATATCTGCTGGGCCTTTATTGCGGCGTTCAGCTCCTCGTCCGAGACGTTGATATTCTTGCTCTGTGCGTAATCCATCAGCAGTGCGCGCTCAATCAGCACCTCGATTGCGCGGTCCTTCAGGCCGAGCTGTTCAAGAAGCTCCGGGGAAAGCTGGCTGCCGAAGGTGCGCCGGTAAAAGTCCTCCATCTGCGCAAGAGACTGGGAGTACTGGGCCAGCGAGATCGTCACCCCGTTCACCTCGGCGGCGAATGTCTTTTGGGCGCTGCGGAAGGTGCCGTAGCCGAAATAGAAGACGAAGACGAAAATTATTATGCCCAGCATAGACTGGAAGACTTTGTTGCGGGCGTTTCTGCGGATTGCCTCAAGCATCGAAAACTCCAAAAACGGTTGGTTCGCCACACTTTTTCAAAGGCCGACACGCTACACCTAACGGCCTCTAAAATCAAGAGATGCGCAAAACCTTTTAAGTGTGCTAAATCTTACCGCTCGGATATTTTGCGGTAAAATTTCCAACATTGCGAAAGGAGTTTGCATGAAAGTTTTTTCGGCGTGGTCGCGAGTGGGCGTTTTTTGTGCCCTGATGCTGGTTTTTGCCCAGGGCGCGGCGGCCTCGGGCTCAGGCGGTCTTGCGCAGCCCTTCGCCAAGGGGCAGGGAATGTTCGGGGTGACCATGGGATATTCCCAGCGCGATCTGGACGGCGGCGGTGACGAGGCCCAGTCCAGAAGGCTGCTCTTCAAGGGAGGCTTTGGCTTTGGCGAGGGGCTTGACGGCTACGCCATGCTGGGTTTTTCCGACCTGAAATATTCGGGTACTGATTTTTCCGGCTCCCTTGGAGAATTGATCGGCCTTGGCGTTCGCTACGGCGGCTTTCTCATCGGCGAAGGTCCGGCGAGGCTGGTGCTGGATTTTCAGTGGGAGTATTTCAGCAGCGAGGACGGCAACATAGACGCCAGGGTAGATGCCACCCATCTGGCCGCCTACGTGGTACGCGAGTTCGGCGCCGCAGGCAAGGTGGGGTATTTCTATCCCTTCGGCGGCATCCGCTATTCGATGGTAAACTACTCAAACGACGGCCCCGACTTTCACGAGGACGAACGGATAGGCATTTTCGGCGGCGCGGACTATTTCGTGAGCCCGAACGTATTTTTCTCCGGCGAGATGCACGTTTTCGATGAGGAATCGGTTTTACTTTCCGCCGGGTACAGATTCTAGCCCCAATTGTCAGCGCGTTTTAAATTTTTATACGTCGGTTCTAAAACAGCCCGTTTTTTTGCGGACCGACACCTCGCAAAGAGACGGGTTGCAGCCCATAAGTGATTGAATAAAAAGGAGAAACAACGAGGCCACACTTTGTACAATTTGTGCTTGACACACTGTTTTGCCCGAGCGTATTCTGGCGGGGCTTTCTCCGGTAGTAACAG
Source organism: bacterium (assembly GCA_009724975.1). Classification (GTDB taxonomy): domain Bacteria; phylum Desulfobacterota; class Deferrisomatia; order Deferrisomatales; family BM512; genus SCTA01. The sequence continues at coordinate 19,059 of SRXB01000001.1, forward strand.
CGTTTTAACTTCGCGCCGACAATGTAGCCGCGAGGGGACGCGTCCAGGGCCGGTGATTTTGGGGATGGCGAGGTAGAACAAGGGTTTTACACTTTTCATACTTTCCCTTCCTTGCCGATTCGAACCAAAAAAGTATCCATAAGAGGTTTTTGTTCCGGCTAATCAGGCGGGAGAGCTTCTTATGCCTTTTGGCTATCAAACGGGGTCGCCAGCCGTTTTTAAACGCGAAGGGCGACCTCCCAACGGATTCTCAGGGAGGAGACTGAAATGGCAAGACTAGCGCCCAAGAATGTCCCGTCGGATCTTGAAATCGCCCAGGCCCACAAAATGGAGCACATCCGCGACATCGCCCTCAAGGCGGGGTTGCTGGAGAGCGAAATCGAGTATTACGGCAACTACAAGGCCAAGATCGATTTCGAAGCGGTGCTCAAGCGCCTTGAAAAGAGGCCCGACGGCAAGCTCATCGACGTTACCGCCTGCACCCCCACTCCGCTGGGCGAAGGCAAGACCGTCACCTCGGTCGGCCTCAACGAAGGCCTCAACAAAATCGGCGTAAATTCGATGCTCTGCCTGCGCCAGCCCAGCCTTGGGCCGGTTTTCGGCATCAAGGGCGGCGCCGCCGGCGGCGGTTACTCCCAGATCGTCCCGATGGAGGACCTGAACCTTCACTTCACCGGCGACATCCACGCCGTCTCCATCGCCCACAACCTCTGCTCCGCAGCCCTTGAGACCTCGCTCCTTCTGGGCAACCCCCTCAACATAGATCCCCATTCGATACAGTGGCGCCGCGTCGTCGACCTCAACGACCGCTCCCTGCGCCAGATCGTCGTCGGCCTCGGCGGCAAGCTCAACGGCGTGCCCCGCGAAACGGGCTTTGACATCTCCGTCGCCTCCGAAGTCATGGCGATTTTGGCCCTCGCGACCGACCTCAAGGACCTTCGCGCCCGCCTCGGCAGAATGCTCATCGGCTACACCTACGACGGCAAGCCAGTAACCGCCGAAGACCTCAAGGTCGCCGGCTCGATGACCGTTCTCATGAAGGATGCCCTCAAGCCCAACCTCATCCAGTCCCTCGAAGGAAACCCGACGATCATCCACGCCGGCCCCTTCGCCAACATCGCTCACGGCAACAACTCCATCATCGCCAACCGCGTCGGCCTCAAGCTGCGCGACTACGTCGTGACCGAGTCGGGCTTCGCCGCCGACATGGGCGCCGAGAAGTTCATGAACATCACCTGCCGCTACGGCGGCTTCAAGCCCAACTGCGCAGTCGTCACCTGCACCGTCCGCGCCCTCAAGATGCACGGCATGCCCGCCGGTGAAGCCTCCAAGATGACGCCCAAGCAGCTGGCCGAATACCTCAAGTCTCCGAACAACGCCTACCTCGAAAAGGGCCTTGAGAACCTCGCCAAGCACATCGAGAACATGAAGAAGTTCGGCATACCGGTAGTCAATACCGTCAACCGTTTCGCCTTCGACAACGACGACGAAATCAAGATCGTGCAGCGCGGCGCCGAAGCGGCTGGCGCTTCCGCCTCCGTTCCGATCGAAGTGTGGATGCACGGCGGCGCCGGCGCCACCGACGCGGCCCAGGAAGTCGTCAAGGCCTGCAACGAGCCCTCCAACTTCAAGTTCCTCTACCCCGACGAATGGACCATCAAGCAGAAGATCGAGATCATCTGCAAGGAAATCTACGGGGCCGACGGCGTCGTCTACCTGCCCGAAGCCGAGGACAAGATCAAGAAGTTCACCGAGATGGGCTACGGCAAGCTGCCGATGTGCATGGCCAAGACCCACCTCTCCCTCAGCGCCGACCCGAACCTCAAGGGGCGTCCGAAGGGCTTCACCGTAACCGTGCGCGACATCCGCGCCAGCCTCGGCGCAGGCTTCCTCTACCCGCTGCTCGGCGAAATGAGGACCATGCCCGGCCTTTCCGCCGACCCCGCTTACAAGTACATCGATGTGGACGAAAACGGCCTCATCAAGGGCCTGTTCTAGGCCATATAGCGGGTTTAAGAAGTAGTTTTTAGCTGTTGGAAAGCCTGGGGCGGCCCTTTAAGCGGGTCGCCCCGGGCAACCTCCCGACAGGGAGCAAAAAGATTTGCCGACCAAGAAGCACACTGTCCGGTTCGAGCCGGACGGAGTTTCCGTAGATGTATTCGCTGATGGGGAAAATCTCCTTCGCGTAGCCCTTGTGGCGGGAGTGCACGTAAACGCCTCCTGCGGAGGGTCTGGCACCTGCGGAAAGTGCAAAGTGAAGATTCTCGAAGGGGAGCACGAGGCCGACAGGTCCTCGAAAATCTCCGACGAGCAGTGGCAGGAGGGCTTTCGCCTGGCCTGCCGCGCAAAGATTCTCGGCGACCTCGTGGTGGAGGTCCCGATCGAGTCCCGCCACGAAAAGGGAGTGCTGGCCCGCATAAGGGGCGACAAGCAAGACCACGTACTGGCGCAAAAGCTTCTGAGCGCGGAACTTGAAACGGTCCCTCCAGAGCCGATTATAAGGAAATACTACCTTGAGCTGACCCCGCCCTCGGACGCGGACAACATCTCCGACATGGGAAGGCTGGGGCAGGCGCTCAAAAGAGCCCATCGCATAGAGTCGGTGGGCGGCGAGTTCGAGATGCTCAAAACCCTTCCCCAGGTACTTAGGGAGGGGGAGTGGAAGGTTACGGCCACCGTCCTTACCGGAAGGTGCGGCAACAAAGTCCTGAAGGTCGAAAAGGGCGATGCGCGGGAAGAAACCTACGCCCTGGCGATAGACATAGGCACCACGACCATCCACGCGCAACTTATAAACGCCTTCACCGGCAAAAAAATCGCCAAGGCCGCCGAATACAACGCCCAGATGTCGATGGGCGAGGACGTGATAACCAGAATCGTCCACGCGGTAAAGCCCGGCGGCCTTGAGGCCCTTCAAAAAAGGGCGGTGAAGACGATAAACGAAGTCTTAAAAGAGGTCTTTGACAAATCAGAGATAAAAAGAGAGCTGGTCACCCACGTAGTAATGGGCGGCAACACCACCATGACGCAGCTTTTGCTGGGAATCTACCCGAAATACATTAGAGAGGCGCCCTACGTCCCCGCCGCGAACCTCTTCCCGGTCTTCCCGGCAAGGGAGCTGGGCATCGATCTCCCCGCCGGAGTGCTGGCCTACACGATGCCCTGCGTCGCCTCCTACGTGGGCGGCGACATAACCGCGGGCGTTCTGGCCACCCAAATGCACCTGGGCGACGAGCTTACCCTCTTCATGGATGTCGGGACCAACGGCGAAATAGTCATAGGCAACAAGGACTGGATGGTTTCCGCCTCCGCCTCCGCCGGACCAGCCTTCGAGGGCGGCGGCGTTAAATTCGGCATGAGGGCCTCTTACGGAGCCATCGAGCAGGTCCGCATAAACCCGCTGGACCTTGAGCCCATGTTCATGACCATCGGGCAGGTAAAGCCCAAGGGAATCTGCGGCTCAGGGATGATAGATTGCATAGCCGAGCTTCAGCAGCGCGGAATAATCACCCAGAACGGCAAATTCAACAGGGAGCTCTCCGCGGTAAACTGGCGCATACGAGAAGGCGAGGGCGGCTGGGAATATGTCCTTTGCAAGGCCGAGGACAGCCAGCTTGAAGAAGACATCGCCATAACCGAGCCGGACATCGACAACCTTATTAGAACCAAGGCGTCTATATACTCCGCCTGTTCGGTTCTCTTAAGGTCGGTTGGCTTGCAGTTCACAGACCTGCAGAAAATAATCATCGCGGGCGGCTTCGGTCAGTACATAGACGTGGGAAAGGCTATGACGATAGGGCTTTTGCCCGAGGTCGACCCGAACATCGTCAGCTACGGCGGAAACACCAGCCTTGAAGGGTGCCGGATAGCGGCCCTTTACAAAGGCAAGGTTGAGGAGGCGGAGCAGATAGCATCGATGATAACCAACATCGAGCTCTCGGTATCGGCCATATATATGGAAGAGTACGTGGCGGCGCTCTTTTTGCCCCACACGAGGATGGAAGACTTCCCCATACGCGCCAGGCGGTTAGAAGAGTCCAAAAAGTTCCTGGACGAGGTCAGGAAGGCCAACCCCTCTTCGGTTTTAAAGTAAGAAAGGCAGTAGTAAGGCTTTGGGTTTCAACATAGCGGTAGCCGGAAAGGGCGGAACCGGAAAAACAACGGTCACGGGACTGATGATCCGCCACCTGGTAAAGAAAAACGAAGGAAGGGTCCTGGCGGTTGACGCGGACGCCAACATGAACCTCAACGAGGTTCTGGGGCTTTCCGTCCACCAGACGATAGGGCAGATAAGGGAGGGCTTGGGTGCCGTCCCCGCCGGAATGACCAAGGACGCGTACATAAACTACCGGACCCAGGAATGCCTCATCGAGGGCGGCGGATACGACCTTATCTGCATGGGCAGGCCCGAAGGCCCCGGTTGCTACTGCTACGCTAACACCCTTTGCAAGAAATACGTCGACGAGATGGCGGACAACTACAAGTACGTAGTCCTCGACAACGAAGCCGGAATGGAGCACCTCTCAAGGCGGACTACCCACAACATGGATGTCGTCTTCGCCGTCACCGATTCCTCGGTGAGAGGGATACAGGCCGCGGGCCGCATACGCGACCTCATTACCGAGCTCAAGCTTCGCATAGGAAAGATAGTGCTCGTGATCAACAGGGTCCCGGGCGGAGTTCTCGAAGACGCCACCAAGCGCGAGATAGAAAAACTGGGCATGGAACTCGGCGGGGTAATACCCACCGACCCGAACGTCTACGAATACGACCTCGAAGGAAAAGCCACCTTCCTTCTGCCGGATGACTCGCCGGCGGTGAAGGCGGTATCGGAAATGTTGGAAAAATACCTGGGTTAGGCCGGGAGGGAGAGATCCCGCCCCATCGATTTACTTACCCGTTTGGCGAATCGAGCCGACGGATGAAAGGAGAGAGAACCATGGCATTCGAAATCCCGAAAGACTCCTACGCCGGGTCCATCAGAGAGATCTCGATAGGAAGCGGCGGAAAATCCCTGAAGGTAGGCGGCCAGAACGTCATGCCCCTTTGCAAGTTCGAAGGTGCCGTTCCCAACCGCGCCCTTGTGGCTATGGAAGTCTTTGACAAGGCCGCTGTGTCCGACAGCTGGGCCGCCGAAGCGAAGGCAGCCTTCGCCGACGTCCTTGGCGATCCCGTCGCCTGGGCGAAGAAAAACCTTGAGCTTGGCGCAGACCTCATCTGCCTGCAGCTCGCCTCCACCGACCCCAACGGTCTCAACACCTCCGCCGCCGAAGCGGTAGAGACCGTCAAGAAGGTCGCCGCCGCCATCAACGTCCCCCTCATCGTCTGGGGCTGCGAAAACGCCGAGAAGGACGCCGAAGTTCTCTCCGCCGTGGCCGAAGCCTGCCAGGGCATGAACCTCGTCATCGGTCCCGCCACCGAAGACAACTACAAGAAGATCGGCGGCGCCGCCATCGCTTACGGCCACACCGTAATCGCCCAGACCCCCATCGACGTCAACATGGCCAAGCAGCTCAACATACTCCTCGGCAACCTTGGCGTCACCGCCGACAAGATCATAATGGATCCCTCCACCGGCGCCTTGGGCTACGGCATCGAGTACAGCTACTCGGTCATCGAGCGCATGCGCCTCACCGGCCTCAAGCAGGGCGACGACAAGATGCAGCTCCCCGTCATCTGCGACGTCGCCAAATATGCCTGGAAGACCCGCGAATCCAACATCTCCGAGGCCGAGGAGCCCACCTTCGGCGACATCGGCAAGCGCGGCGTCCTCTGGGAAATCATCACCGCCTCCGACCTTCTGGCCGCGGGCGCCGACATCCTGGTCCTGCGTCACCCCGAAGCGGTGCGCGTACTTAAAAAAGTTATCAACGACGTGATGGCGTAAGCCTCGCGCCGAATTATTCCCCCCAAGGGAGGTTAAAAGGATATGACGACACTCAGAGAAATCAAGGACATCACTATATGTGAGTCCACTGCCGAACTGCTCACGAAGGGGCGTGCGGACAGCGTGTCCACCGTCTTCGATCGCGCCGACGACATCAAGCCCTGCCCCATCGGCGCACAGCAGGCTTGCTGCAAGCACTGCTACATGGGTCCCTGCAGACTTTCGACCAAGGCCCCCTACGAAAAAGTTGGCGTCTGCGGAGCCACCATCGACGTCTTCCAGGCCCGCGGCTTTGGACGCGCCGTAGCCGCCGGAACCGCCGCCCACTCCGACCATGGCCGCGAAATGGCCGAGCTCTTCCTCTCCGTTGCGAAGGGCGAAAACACCGACTACCAGATCCGCGACACCAAGAAGGTCTACACCATGGCCGGATACCTCGGCATCGCGACCGAGGGCCGGGAATTCAATGATATCGCCGTAGAAGTGGGCGAAGCCTGCCTTGCCCTGTTCAGCCAGCAGCACGGCCACATCAAGTTCCTTGAGCGCGCCCCGAAAAAGACCTTCCAGCGCTGGGCAGACCTCGGCATCCTCCCCCGCGGCGTCGACCGCGAGGTCGTCGAGATGATGCACCGCACCACCATGGGCGTCGACCAGGACTACAAGAACATAGTCCTCGGCTCGGCCCGCTGCGCGCTGGCCGACGGCTGGGGCGGCTCGATGGTCTCCACCGGCCTCTCCGACGCCCTTTTCGGAACCCCCTCGCCGGTAACCGCCGAAGTCGACCTCGGCGTCCTTGACGAAAAACGCGTCAACATCGTGGTCAACGGCCACGAGCCCCACGTCCTCGACATGATCGTACGCATGAGCGAAGACCCCGCGATGATCGCCAAGGCCAAGGCCCTAGGCGCCGAAGGCATCAACGTAGTCGGCATGTGCTGCTCCGGCAACGAGCAGCTCGTTCGCCGCGGCCTCAACCACGCCGGCAACTTCGTCATGGCCGACGCCGCCATCATCACCGGCATAGTCGACGCGATAATGGTTGACGTCCAGTGCATCATGATGGGCCTCTCCACCATCTCCAAGTGCTACCACACCAAGTTCGTCACCACGAACTACCGCTGCAAGGTCGAAGGCGCGGAGCACGTCGAGTTCAACGGCGAACACGGCGCCATGGAGACCGGCAAGAAGCTGGTCGAGCTCGCCATAGACAACTACAAGAACCGCGACAAGGCCAAGATCAAGGCCCCCTCCAAGAAAGAGAAGATGGTCGGCGGCTTCTCCCACGAAGCCATCAACTACATGCTCGGAGGCTCCTTCCGCGGCTCCTACAACCCCCTTAACGAAAACATCATCAACGGCAAGATCCGCGGCGTGGTCGGCGTGGTCGGCTGCAACAACCCCCGCGTCAAGCACGACTGGGTACACGTCGAGCTGGTCAAGGAGCTCCTCAAGAACGACATCCTCGTCGTCCAGACCGGATGCTCCGCCCTCGCGCTCGCCAAGCTCGGCTTCATGCAGCCCGAAGCCGCCGAAAAATACTGCGGCCCAGGCCTTCGCGAAGTCTGCGCCGCGGTCGGCATCCCGCCCGTACTCCACTCCGGCGCCTGCGTCGACAACAGCCGCATACTTGAAGCGGTCTGCGAAATGGTCGCCGCCGGCGGTCTCGGCAATGAGCTCGCCGACCTCCCCATCGCCGGCGCGGCTCCCGAGTACATGAGCGAAAAGGCCATAGCCATCGGCCACTACTTCGTCGCCAGCGGCGCCCTCGTAGCCTTCGGCGTAACCTTCCCCTACACCCCCAACACGAAGTTCGCCGACTACATCTTCAACGAGATCGAAAACGACCTCGGCGGCAAGTGGGCTTTCGAGCCGGACCCCTACGCGATGGCTAAGCTCATCATCGACCACATTGACAAGAAGCGCGAGGCGCTGGGAATAAATGTCGCGAAAGAGCGCGTGCTCTTCGACATGGAAGCCCGTCGTCAGCTCTAAGGCACCAGGGAGGCATAAAATATGTCTAAGATCATCCTTTCAGGAGTTATACGCGGCGCGCACGAAGTATACGCCCGCGTGGAAAAGAAAGTTAACGCCGCCATCGCGAAGTTTGGCGCCGACAAGGAAGTCAAGCTTCCCAACACCGGCTACTACCTGCCCGTAATCTACGGCATCCTCGGGATGAAGGTGGAAAAGCTGGGCGACATGCTCCCTGTGCTTGCCAAGTGCAAAGAGCTCCTGCCCCCGCAGGTTGCGGACGCCCTCTGGGTTCCCTACCTCGGCCACGGCCTCGACGCCGGCATGCAGACCCTCTTCTGCTTCGACATGGAAGAGGCCCTCAAGTACCTTGAAGACCCGATCCCCTACGTTCTCGGCGAAGATCCCACCGAGGATAACCTCTGGCTGGGCGCCGCCGACGACATCATCATGAGAAAGCGCGGCGTCGAATTCGTCGACGGCTCCGCCCCTGGCTTCGCGGCCATCGTCGGCGCGGCTCCCAACAAGGAGATCGCCGCAGCCATGGCCAAAGAGCTCCAGGAAAAGAGCATCTACGTCTTCATGGCCGGCAGCCACAACGGCACCAGCTTCGCCGAGCAGCTCCATGAGGCCGGCGTACAGGTCGGCTGGCCCACCCGTCTTGTCCCCTTCGGCAAGGACACCTCCGCCGCCATACACGCGGTTGGCTTCGCCACCCGCGCCGCGATGGCCTTCGGCGGCGTCCAGCCCGGCGACTACGCCGGCATCCTCCGCTACCAGAAGAACCGCGTCTTCGCCTTCGTCGTCGCGCTCGGCACCGTCACCGACGAGTGGTACGCGGCCGCGGCGGGCGCCATCAACTATGGCTTCCCGACCATCGCCGACTCCAACATCCCGCAGATACTCGTCACCGGCATCTGCACCTACGAGCACGTCGTCTCCAACATCCCCCACGACCAGATCGTGCAGAAGGCCATCGAAGTACGCGGCCTGAAGATCCACATCTCCAAGATCGACATCCCCGTCTCCTACTCGCCCGCCTACGAAGGCGAGCGCATAGGCAAGGACGCGATGCACGTCGAACTCGGCGGCCCCAAGGCCGACGGCTTCGAATTCTGCCAGACCCTTCCCCTCGACCAGGTGGAAGACGGCAAGTTCACCGTCATCGGCAAAGACCTCGCCGACTTCGAGCCCGGCACCGTCACCCCGCTCGCGATCTGGGTTGAAGTCGCCGGTCGCAACATGCAGGCCGACTTCGAGCCGATCCTTGAGCGCCAGATTCACCACCTGCTCAACGGCGCGGAAGGCATACTCCACATCGGCCAGCGCGACATCCTCTGGATGCGCGTCTCCAAAAAGGCCGTCGGCGCGGGCCTCTCGCTCAAGCACTTCGGCACGATCCTTCACGCCAAGCTCCACAACGAGTTCGGCAAGATCGTGGACAAGGTTCAGGTCACCCTCTACACCGACCCCGCGAAGGTCAAAGAACTGCTCGAAAAGGCCCGTCACACCTACCGCGAGCGCGAGGAGCGCCTCGGCGCGATGACGGACGAAACGGTCGAGCTTTTCTACAGCTGCACGCTGTGCCAGTCCTTCGCCCCCGACCACGTCTGCGTAATCACCCCCGAGCGTCCCGGCCTGTGCGGCGCCTACAACTGGCTCGACGGCAAGGCCGCCTTCGAAATCACCCCCACCGGCCCCAACCAGCCGATAGCCAAGGGAGACGTAATAGACTCCAACCTCGGCCAGTGGACCGGCGTCAACCAGTTCGTCTACCAGAACTCCCATGAGGCCGTCCCCTCCTTCAGCGCCTACTCGCTGATGGTCGACCCGATGACCTCCTGCGGTTGCTTCGAGGCGATAACCGTCCTTCTGCCGATGGCCAACGCCGTCATGGTCGTCGATCGCGACTACGCCGGCATGACCCCCTGCGGCATGCCCTTCTCGACCCTCGCCGGCTCCGTCGGCGGCGGCGCCCAGACCCCGGGCTTCGTTGGAATGTCGAAGTTCTACATCGGCTCCAAGAAGTTCATCTCCGGCGACGGCGGAATCGCCCGCCTCGCATGGCTCCCCAAGGCTCTCAAGGAGTCCCAGAAGGAAGTCATCGACCGCCGCGGCCAGGAAATCGGCGTACCCGATCTTTACGACAAGATCGCCACCGAAGCCGACGCCGTGACGGAAGAGGAAGTGGTCGCGTTCATGGAGAAGGTGGGACACCCCGCCCTCACCATGGACCCCATGATGTAATTTAATTAAGTAACGGCCCGGCGGGGCGATAGACGCTCCGCCGGGTCCATTGCAAGAAAAAACGCTCTCTTACGAGCGGTTCAGGATGAAAGGAGAATCGGGCCATGGCATTGAGCGGTATCCAGATTTACAAGCTTCTGCCGCAGACCAACTGCAAAGACTGCGGGGATCCGACCTGCCTGGCTTTCGCAATGAAACTGGCCGCAGGGAAGGCCGAGCTTTCCCAGTGCCCCCACGTTTCCAGCGAAGCCAAAGACAAACTCGCCGAAGCCAGCGCTCCGCCGATCCGCGTGGTCGAGCTGGGCGAAGGCGCAACCGCCTTCAAAGTCGGCGGCGAAACCGTCAAGTACCGTCATGAAAAAACCTTCGTCAACCCCACCGGCCTTCTGGTGTTCCTCTCGAACGCCACCGACGCCGCCAAGGTTGACGCCGAGCTCAAGAGCCTCAACGAAGTGAAGTTCGAGCGCGTCGGCTACACCCTCGCCGCCAACGGCGCCTACCTGCGCGACGCCAAGGGCGACAAGGACTCCTTCCTGGCCCTGGTCGGCAAAGTCGCCGCCGCCACCCAGAAGGCCATCATAGTCGACTCCGCCAGCGCCGACACCCTCAAGGCCGCCGCCGCCGCCCTCAAGGGCCGCAAGTTCGCGGTCTCCGGCGCGGGCATCGACGACCTCATCGCCATCTCCAAGGAAACCGGTTGCACCGTCGTCGCCAAGGGCGCCGACATGAACGCCGTTGCCGACATGGGCGCCAAGCTGGTAGCCGCCGACGTGAAGTCCGCGATAATCGACCCCAGCTGGTCCAACCTTCGCGCCGCCCTCACCGACAACATCGCCGTCCGCCGCGCCGCCCTCGACAAGAAGCAGCGCGAAGTTGGCTTCCCCACCATCGCGTTCGCCTGCGGCATGACCGACGACTTCTACACCGAGTTCGCCTACGCCAACATGCTGCTCGCCAAGTACAGCGGCATCGTTGTCGTCTCCACCCTCGACCCGGCGGCCATCCTGCCCACCACCGTCAACAGGCTCAACATCTTCACCGACCCCCAGCGCCCCATGACGATGGACCAGGGCATCTACACCTTCTCCAACCCCGGCCCCGACAGCCCGGTCATCATCACCACCAACTTCGCGCTCACCTACTTCGTCGTCAGCGCGGAAATCGAAGCGAGCCGCGTCCCCACCTGGCTCCTCATCATGGACACCGAAGGCATGTCGGTCCTCACCGCATGGTCCGCCGGCAAGTTCGTCGCCGACGCCATGGCCCCCTTCGTGAAGAAGTCCGGCATAACCGAAAAGGTCGGCCACAAGAAGATAATCATCCCCGGCTACGTGGCCCAGCTCTCCGGCGAATTCCAGGAAGAGCTCGGCGAGGGCTGGCAGGTTATCATCGGCACCCGCGAGGCCGCCGACCTTCCGAAGTTCCTCAAGGAATACAAAGGCTAATGTTTTAAAGAGGGGAGGCGCATTCCCGCGCCTCCCCCTTTTTTTCCACTAACACCAAAACCACAACGTGGAGGAAATCCATGAAGATTTACACCATCGCCGAGTCTATAAACATAATGTCAAAGACTATCGGCCCCGCAATCCGCGAGCGCGAAAAAGGCCCCATCCAGAAGATGGCCGAAGAAGAGCTCGCAGCCGGCGCCGACATGATCGACCTTAACCTCGGACCCGCCCGCAAGGCCGGCGACGAGATGATGGCCTGGCTCGTAGGCGTGGTCCAGGAAGTCAAAAAAGACGTCCGCCTCGCCCTCGACACCACCAACTCCGCCGCCGTGGCTGCCGGCCTCAAGGTCGTCAACCAGCGCGCCCTCGTCAACTCCGTTACCGCGCACCCCACCAGCCTCGCCGAGCGCCTTCCCCTCGTGAAGGAATTCGACGCCGATTTCGTCGCCCTCACCATGAGCGAAGAAGGCATCCCCCGCGACGCCAACGAGCGCGCCGTGGCCCTCTCCACCATCATGGCTTCCGCCGACGAGCTGGGAATACCCCACGAGCGCTACTGGGTTGACCCCATCGTCCTTCCCGTCTCCGTAGACATCAACCAGGTGAAGGCCTACATGGAATTCGTGCCGATGATCTCCGCGATCGTCCCCGGCGCCACCAACACCTGCGGCCTCTCCAACGTATCCAACGGCGCGCCCGACCACCTGCGCCCGATACTGAACCAGGTCTACCTCCTCATGCTCTACTCGCTGGGCCAGGAATCCGCCATCGTGGACGCCTACGACAAGAACATGATGGACCTTTGCCAGGGCAAATGGACCGCCGAAGCCGCCCTCATCCAGAAGCTGATGAACGGCGAAGCCGTCACCGCCACCACCGACCGCGAGAAGATGCTCGTCAAGACCTTCCGCGTCCTCAACGGCGACGTCCTTTACAGCCACTCCTGGCTCGAAGACTAATCGGTTTTTCATGAGAAAAAGCGCGGGGAATACGCCCCGCGCTTTTTTTTGCCCGCCTCCCGCCATCGCAATCTACCCTTGACATATGTTTCATTCTCTAAGCATTATTACAAAGATAGCCAAAACAATGTTTCAGGTCGTAATCTGCGAGGTGTAAAGTGGGCAAGCGAAAAAAATCCAGCTATATCATCCAGTCGGTGATGAACGCTCTGGATTTGCTGGAGGAATTCAGGGGCGACGAGACCGAGCTCGGCGTAACCGAACTCTCCAAGCGCCTAAACCTCCACAAAAACAACGTATTCCGGATACTCGCGACCCTCGAAAGCCGCGGATACATGGAGCAAAACAAGCTCTCCGGCAACTACCGGCTCGGGCTGCGGGTCCTTGAGCTCGGGCAGGTATTCATCAAACACATGGGCCTTCTCAAAATGGCCCGCCCCGTCCTTCGCGAAATAGTGGACCGCGCAAACGAGACCGCCTACCTGGGCCTTATCAGGGAAAATCGCGTGGTTTACGTAGATGTCGTCGAGGCGCAGCGTCCGGTCCGCGTGGTTTCCCGCGTCGGCGTCGGCCTGCCCGTATATGCCTCCGCCGTTGGCAAAGTGCAGATCGCCTACGAATCCGCCGATGAAATCGACGCCGTCCTTGAAGGCCCTCTGACCCCCTTCACCCCGAAAACCATAATAGACCGCGCCGAACTCAGAACCCACCTTGAAAAGGTTCACCAGCAGGGCTACGCCATCGACGACGAAGAATACGACGACGGCATACGTTGCGTCGCAGTTCCGATTCACGACTACACCCGCCGGGTAATAGCCGGCCTTTCAATTTCGGGCCCCGCCTATCGTTTCACTGACGAAAGGCTTGAGAAGGAGCTCATACCCCTCGCCCTTGAGGCCGGAAAGCGCCTCTCGGAGAGGCTCGGGTACGATACCTCGCTCTAGCAGATTCTTTAACAACGCTAAAGAGGTTTTATCAGGGCTTAAGTAGCGCTTGACCCCAGGGGAAAGTGCGCCTAAAATGGCTTTCCTGCCATCTGTCGGCAGTTAAAATGGAGTTTTGCAGTGAAGGCAAAGACGCCAGCCGCGCCAAAGAGGAAAAAGGTCGAGGAAAGCGCTGAGGATTTCGCTATAGGAGCCAAAATCAAGGCCCTGCGAACCTCCATGAAAAAGACCCTTCAGGAAGTGGCCAATGAAACCGGGTTTTCGCCCGCCCTCATCTCGCAGATAGAAAACAACAACGTATCCCCGCCCATCGCGACCCTCTCGAAAATCGCAAAGGTGCTGGGAGTTCGGGTTGGCTACTTTTTCAAGGACGACAGCGGCCCCGACTGCGCCTACGAAGTTCTCCGCTCCGCCGACAGGCCCCTCATATCAAAGGTCATATCGGCGACTGGGGGTCGACATGGCTACATCTACCACGCGCTCACCCACAGAAAGCGCGACAAGCTGATGGAGCCCTTCATGCTGGCCGTCTCCCCGAACATGCGGGATGACGAAGAGCTATACTCGCACGAGGGGGAGGAATTTCTTCTGGTGATGGAAGGAGAGGCCGAGATAATTCTCGACAAAGAGAGGATCATCCTCGGAGAAGGCGACGCCGTTTATTTCGAGTCGAGCATCAAGCACAGGCTTCTTTGCAAGGGAAGCCGCGAGGCCAAGGTTCTGGCCGTTCTGTGCCGTGGCAGCTGACGATACGGAGTGTGAAGTGGAATTAGCGAAAAAGAAAAAAATCGCAGCCTCGATAGCCGCGATACTGCATTATGAGAGCGAACGCGCGATGGAGCCGGTAGTTCCCGACCTCGCCCCGGCCCAGGCCTCTGTCGCTCAGCGGTCCATACCGCTTTGGAGCGCCGCCGGAAGGCAAGAGCAGATGTCGATGAGGGTTTTCCTCCAAAAAAGAATGATGAAAGCCTGGTAGCGTCGACAAGACGCCCGCACGAAAATACCTTTCTCGAATAATAAAAAGGAGCGCCAAATGGCAAAAACGGCGAAAAATCCGCTTAAAATCACAGACCTGACCTTCCGCGACGGCCACCAGTCCCTCTTTGCCACCCGCATGCGCACCGAGGACATCGAGGCGATAGCCGAGGCCGCCGGCAAGGCCGGATACCACGCCATGGAAGTCTGGGGCGGCGCCACCTATGACACAATGCATCGCTTTTTGGGCGAGGACCCTTGGAAAAGGCCGAAAATCCTCCGCAATTACGTTCCCAAAAAGGTGAAGTTCCAGATGCTCCTTCGCGGCCAGAACCTTGTAGGCTACCGCAATTACGCCGATGACGTGGCCGTGGCTTTCGTTGACGAGGCCTGCGAAGCCGGAGTCGAGATTTTCCGCATCTTCGACGCCCTAAACGACGAGCGCAACTTCGAAACGGCCGCCAAGGCCGTCAAGAAGAACAAGATGCACTTCCAGGCGGCCCTCTCCTACACCGTCATCGGCAACAAGATGGGCGGCGAGATATTCACCAAGGATTACTGGGTGAAAAAGGCGAAAATCTTCGCCCAGATGGGCGCGGATTCCATCTGCATAAAGGACATGGCCGGCCTTCTTTCCCCCGACGACGCCTTTGAGCTGATCACCGCCCTCAAAAAAGCGGTGAAGCTGCCGATAGAGCTTCATTGCCACACCACTTCCGGCATGGCCGAATACACCTTCCTCAAGGCCATCGAGGCGGGGGTGGATATCCTCGACACCTGCTCCGCGCCTTTCGCCAACCGCACCAGCCACCCAGCGGTAGAGCCAATAGTCGCCATGCTTCGCGGCACCGAGCGCGATACCGGCATAGATTTCAAGAAGCTGGAGGAGATTTCCGACTATCTTGAATCCATAGCCCCGAAATACAAGCACCTGCTCGACGACACCCGCCTGGCGGTTGTTGATATCGGCGTTCTCTCGCACCAGGTCCCCGGCGGCATGCTCTCCAACCTCGTCAACCAGCTCAGGCAGGCTGGCGCGGAAGATAAATTGTCGATGGTTTTTGAAGAGCTTCCCCGCGTCAGAAAAGACCTCGGCTTCCCACCCCTCGTAACTCCCACCAGCCAGATTGTCGGAGTTCAGGCGGTTCAAAACGTCCTTTTCGGCGCGCCCGGCTCGATAGAGAAGCGCTATAAGATGATTTCGGCGCAGGTCAAGGACTACTGCTACGGCCTCTACGGCCAGCCCCCGGGCGAAGTGAACGAAGAGCTTCGCTCTCTCGCGCTCAAGGGCTACCCAAGGGGCGAAAAGCCGATAACCTGCCGACCCGCCGACATACTTGAGCCGGAACTGGCCAAGGCCAAGGAGGAGATCGGAGATCTGGCCAAAGACAAAAAAGACCTTCTCCTTTACACGCTCTTCCCCACCACCGGCAAAAAATTCCTTGCGGTGCGCGAGGGCAGGGAGGCCGCTCCCGCCGAGTGGAAGGCCCGCACCCTTGAAGACGCGAAAAGGGAAGACGAGCTGGTGAAAAAAGCCAAGGCCGGACTTCTGGTGGAGAAGAAGGATCCGCCGAAGGTCGGCGCTAACGCCAGAACCTATCAGGTTTACGTCGAAGGCGAGCACTTCGAGGTGGCGGTGGAGGGAGACAACCTCGGCGCGCCCATAATCACCTCTGTCGTGCCCTCGGCGGCTCCGGCTCCGGCAGCCGCTCCGGTGGCCGCGCCAGTCGCCGCCGCCCCAAAGGCCGCTCCCGCCAAGGCCCCGGCCAAGCCTGTCGCCTCAGCGCCGGCGGGCGCCGGAACCCTAAGCGCGCCCATGCCCGGCCTTATCGTGGATTACAGGGTGAAGGTCGGCGATGTAGTTAAAGCTGGCGACGTAGTGGTCATCCTTGAAGCGATGAAGATGGAAAACAGCCTTGAGGCCCCCGCTTCCGGCACCGTGACCGAGATTTTCTACAAGAAGGGCGACACCGTCTCCAAAGACGCGGCCCTTCTCGCAATAGCCTGAGAATTCTAATTACAAAGGAGAGAGGTCATGGCGACCCTTCAGGACAAATTCGATCTTCTAAATAAGAAGAACGCCGAGGCCGAGGCCGGAGGCGGGCCCGAACGCGAGGCCAAGCACAAGGCCAGGGGGAAGCTCACCGCCCGCGAACGCCTGAACCGATTCTTCGATGACGGCTCCTTCGTCGAGGTGGACAAGTTCGTAACCCACCAGTGCAAGAACTTCGGCATGGAAAAGCAGCTTTTCCTTGGCGACGGCGTAATAACGGGATTCGGAACCGTAGGCGGCAGATATGTTTACGCCTACGCGCAGGATTTCAACGTCATCGGCGGCTCGATGTCCAAGACGATGGCGCAGAAAATCTGCAAGGTCATGGACATGGCCCTCAAGAACGGCGCGCCCTTCGTCGGCTTCAACGATTCCGGCGGAGCGCGAATACAGGAGGGAGTCGGATCCCTCGCCGGCTACGCCGACATCTTTCACCGCAACGTAATGAGCTCGGGCGTCGTCCCGCAGATTTCAGCCATCATCGGCACCTGCGCCGGGGGCGCGGTTTACAGCCCAGCCCTCACCGACTTCATTTACATGGTGGACGGCTCCAGCCACATGTTCATCACCGGCCCCAAGGTGATAAAGTCCGTCACCAACGAAGACGTCACCATGGACGACCTGGGCGGCGCCGCTGTTCACAACTCCACCTCCGGCGTGGCGCACTTCAATTCCGTCAGCGACGAGGACCTGATCGACCAGATCAAATACCTCCTCTCCTTCCTCCCCTCCAACAACGTGGAAGATCCGCCCTTCGTCGCCACTGACGACCCTTCCACGAGGAAGCTCACCGAAATCAACGATCTCGTGCCGCCCAATCCCAACAAGGGCTACGACATGAAGGCGATAATAACCTCGATGGCAGATAACGGCGCTTTTTACGAGGTACACGCCAGCTACGCCCCCAACATCGTCGTCGGTTTCGCCAGAATGGGCGGGCAGGTGGTGGGAATCGTAGCCAACCAGCCGATGCACCTCGCGGGCTGCCTTGATTGCGACGCATCAATGAAGGGCGCGCGCTTCGTGCGCTTTTGCGACGCCTTCAACATCCCCATCATCACCCTCGAAGACGTGCCGGGCTACCTCCCGGGCACCGACCAGGAATACAAGGGCATCATCAAACACGGCGCGAAGCTCATCTACGCCTATTCCGAAGCGACGGTACCCAAAATCACCGTCATCACCCGCAAGGCTTACGGCGGGGCCTACTGCGTCATGAGCTCCAAGCACCTTCGCGGCGACCTCAACCTCGCCTACCCCACAGCGGAGATCGCCGTCATGGGGCCGCAGGGCGCGGTGGACATAATCTTCGCCAAGGAAATTTCCGCCGCCGAAGACAAGAAGGCCGCCCGTCAGCAGAAAATCGACGATTACACCGAGCAGTTCGCCAACCCATACAGAGCGGCGGAACTAGGCTACATCGACGAAGTGATAATGCCCGAAGACACCCGAATCCGCATAATTCAGGGACTTATGGCTCTGAAAAACAAGCGCGATTCCAACCCGCCCAGAAAACACGGAAACATTCCGCTTTAAATGGCGGCCTGAATAAAAACCCACCGGCAGGCGGGCAAGTGCGTACGCGCCGGACAAATTTTGGAGCAAAAGATGAGTCGGGACGATTTCAAGGCCAAATTCGAGAAATGGGAGCAGGGGCCGATAGCAAAAACCCTCTCCAAATCGCCGGAGAGAAAGCCGGTCTTCCTCACCACCTCCGGCAACGAAATGAAGCGTGCCTTCACCCCCCTCGACATCGCCGAAGAGGGTCGCCTTACAGAGGAGCTGGGCCTTCCGGGAGAATACCCGTTCACAAGGGGAGTCCAGCCCAACATGTACCGAGGGCGCTTTTGGACGATGCGCCAGTACGCCGGTTTCGGCACCGCAGAGCAGACCAACGAGCGCTACAAATACCTTCTCTCACAGGGTCAGACCGGCCTTAGCGTAGCCTTCGACCTGCCAACGCAGATCGGCTACGACTCCGATCACGGACTGGCCGAGGGCGAGGTGGGCAAGGTCGGCGTGGCGGTAGACTCCTTGCGCGACGTGGAGATACTCTTCGACGGAATACCGCTCGACCAGGTCTCCACCTCCATGACGATAAACTCCCCAGCCGCCGTCCTTCTGGCCATGTACATCGCCGTGGCGGAAAAGCAGGGCGTCGCCAAGGAGAAGCTCAACGGCACTATCCAGAACGACCTTTTGAAAGAATACATCGCCCGAGGCACCTACATCTTCCCCCCGCAGCCGAGCCTCAAGGTCATCACCGACATAATGGCCTACTGCAAGGAAAACGTCCCCCAGTGGAACACCATCTCCATCTCCGGCTACCACATCCGCGAGGCGGGCTCCTCGGCTGTGCAGGAGGTGGCGTTCACACTGGCCAACGGCATGACCTACGTGCAGGCCGCCCTCGACGCGGGTCTCGACATCGACGAATTCGCGGGTCGCCTCAGCTTCTTTTTCAACTGCCACAACAACCTCCTTGAAGAGGTCGCCAAATTCCGCGCCGCCAGAAGAATGTGGGCGAAGATAATGAAAGAGCGGTTCAAGGCAAAAAGCGCCCGCTCGATGATGCTTCGCTTCCATACCCAGACAGCCGGATGCTCGCTCACCGCCCAGCAGCCCGACAACAACATCGTACGCGTAACCATACAGGCTTTGGCGGCGGTCCTCGGCGGCACACAGTCACTCCACACCAACTCCCGCGACGAGGCCCTTTGCCTGCCCACCGAAGAGGCGGTCCGCATCGCCCTTCGCACCCAGCAGGTAATAGCCTACGAATCGGGCGTCGCCGACACCGTCGACCCCTTCGCCGGTTCCTACGCCGTAGAGGCGCTGACCGACGAGATAGAAAAGAAAGCCTTTGAATACATAGCCAAAATCGAGGCGCTTGGCGGAGTAGTCCGCGCCATCGAAGCCGGCTACATCCAAAAAGAGATCGCCGATTCCGCATACCAGTACCAGCGCGGTATCGAAACCGGCGACAACATCGTGGTGGGCGTAAACAAATTCACCATCAAGGAAGAGGGGCTCAAAAACCTCCTTCGCGTCGACAAGGCCGTCGAGGAATTCCAGCGCCAGAAGACCGCCAAAGTCCGCGCCGAAAGAAACGCCGCCGCAACCGCCGCCGCACTGGACAAACTTCGCAAGACCGCCGTGGATGGCGGCAATGTCGTAACCCCGATTTTTGACGCCGTCAAGACCTACGCCACGCTGGGAGAGATTTGCGATACCCTGCGCGGCGTCTACGGCGAATACACCGAAGCCGGTTAAGGCGGGAGGAAGAGAAAATGCAAAAGAAGCTTAGAGTCCTCATAGCCAAGCCCGGCCTCGACGGCCACGACCGCGGCGCAAAGGTAGTCGCGCGCGCCCTTCGAGACGCCGGCATGGAAGTCATCTACACCGGCATCCGCCAGACCCCCGAAGCGATAGTTACAGCCGCGATACAGGAAGATGTCGACGTAATCGGCCTTTCCTGCCTCTCGGGCGCGCACAATGTCCTCTTCCCCAAAGTTTCGGAGGGGCTTAAGGCAAAGGGCAAGGGCGACGCCCTACTCTTCGGCGGCGGCATCATACCCGCCGAAGATATAGCGGGGCTGAAAGCGGCGGGCTTCGCCGAGATTTTTCTCCCCGGCACCGACACCGGTGATGTAGTGAAATTCATCAACGAAAACCTACGCAGATAGGAGAGGGCAAAATGGCCGCGCCCAAAAAGATAAACCACATCGGCATAGCGGTTCACGACATTGAAGCCGCCGCCAAGTTCTACACCGAAAACCTTGGCCTCGCCCTGGGCGGAATCGAGGAGGTTGCCGACCAGAAGGTCAAGGTAGCCTTCCTCCCCGTAGGAGAGGTCCGGCTTGAGCTGGTCCAGCCCACCAGCCCCGATTCTCCCATAGCCAAATTCCTTGAAAAGAACGGCTCGGGCATTCACCACATCGCCTACGAGGTGGCCGACGTAGCCGCCGAGGTCAACCGGCTGATGGCCGAAGGGGTAAAGATGGTTGACGAAAAGCCCCGCGTCGGTGCCCATAATTCGCTGATAGCTTTCATACATCCAAAAGCCTCCGGCGGCCTCCTGACCGAGATTGTCCAGCCGCAGGACCACCATTAAGGCACTAAATGACCATTAAAAAGGGCGAACAGGCGGCCTCGAAGAAGGCCAACCGCGCCTGTAAGGCAAAATCCCTGGGAGCGGCGGGCAAAAAGCCCGCCGTAGTCCTTTTGAGCGGCGGACTCGATTCCACAACCGTCCTTGCCATAGCCAAAGAACGCGGATTTGACTGCCACGCCCTTAGCTTTCGCTACGGACAGCGCCACGAGGTAGAACTGGCGGCGGCCCATAAGATAGCTACGGACGGGGGCTGCGCCTCTCACGCCGTGGTCGACCTCGACCTCGGAGCCCTCGCCCCGTCGGCGCTCACCGGCCAGTCCGAGGTGCCAAAGCGCGCCTCAGAAAAGGAGATTGGCGCAGCCATCCCCTCGACCTACGTTCCCGCCCGCAACATAATCTTCCTCTCCTTCGCGGCGGCCCGCGCCGAGGGGGTCGGAGCCCGCGACATCTTCATCGGGGTTAATGCCGTCGACTACTCGGGCTATCCCGACTGCAGGCCGGAGTTCTTGTTCGCCTTTGAAAAGGCGCTGAACACCGGAACCAAGACCGGAGTCGAAGAGGGGGGACCCTTTAAAATACACTCGCCCCTTATAACCCTTTCAAAGGCCGATATAATAAAAGAAGGGTCCCGGCTTGGCGTGGACTACTCGCTCACCATCTCCTGCTACGACCCGGATGATGACGGAAGGGCCTGCGGCTTTTGCGAAAGCTGCGTACTGCGCAAAAAGGGTTTTTCCGACGCGGGAGTGGCGGACCCCACCATCTACCAGCCTAAAAGCGCGCCTAAGGCCGCTTTGGGAAAGGGCAAGGCAAAATGCTCCCCAAAGGCATAATACTGCACATTGCCGAAAAGGCCGCCGACGGCCTAATAAAGTTCGGCGCGGTCCGGGGCGACCGGCAAATTGTTCTGCATGTCGTCGAGCGGGCTCTCAACGAGGAGCTTGAAGTAGAAAAGCGCCTGCGCGAAGAGGCCGACAAGGTTTTAGAGCTTCACATGAAAGAGGCTCGGGCCGCCAAGGCCGACCTTGGCGCACTGCGCGAGAAAATTCTCCAGAAACTCGCCCGCGACAAGGGGGTGGTGCTGAAATGACCCCCAGCGACGAAAAAATCCTCGCGATGGTAAACCGCGCTCTCAAAGCGCTCGGCAAAGAGAAGGGCGTTACCCTTTTCGACCAGGACACCGCCCGCAAAATCCTTAGGCAGGCCATAGCCGCCGGACTGGCCGAGCTTGAGGAGGTCCACAAGAAGGCGGAGGAGAAAATCCTGTCGCTCTCGCGCAAAGTCGCCCCCGGCACCCGCGAATGGGACGAGCTCTTCGCCAGATACGTGGACGAGGAGCGCCGCAGGCGGGGTCTTTAGACAAAAAAAATCATTTCTTAGCAAAAAAAATTGCCAAAATAGCTTGACGACCCCCTAAAGCGTGATTATCTTGCCGCGCACTAGGGGGTTTTTAACCTTCAGAACATGAAAAACATTCCATCGGAATGCAAAAGGAGGAATTAGAAGATGAAAATACGTCCCCTGCAGGACCGCGTAATCGTCAAGCGCCTCGAAGAGGAAACCAAAACCGCCAGCGGCCTCATCATCCCCGACACCGCCAAGGAAAAGCCCCAGAGGGGCGTCATTGTAGCCGCGGGCCCTGGCAAGAAGGATGACAACGGCAAGCTCATCCCCCTCGACGTCAAGGCCAAGGATAAGGTTCTCTTCTCCAAGTACGCCGGTACCGAGATCAAAATCGACGGCGAAGAGCTCCTTATCATGCGCGAAGAAGACATAATGGGTATTATCGACTAACTTTCAAGACCCAAGACTTGAAAAAATAACTTTTCAGGAGAAGATACAATGGCCGCCAAGGACATAAAATATTCCCAGGACGCCCGCGCCCTCACCCTCAAGGGTGTGGACGCCCTCGCCAACGCCGTAAAGGTGACCCTCGGCCCCAAGGGCCGCAACGTCATCATCGAAAAGAGCTGGGGAAGCCCGCTCGTGACCAAGGACGGCGTAACCGTCGCCAAGGAGATCGAGCTTTCCGACAAGTTCGAGAACATGGGCGCACAGATGGTGAAGGAGGTCGCCTCCAAGACCTCCGACGTCGCGGGCGACGGCACCACCACCGCCACCGTGCTTGCCCAGGCTATCTTCCGCGAAGGCACCCGCCTCGTGGCCGCCGGTCACGATCCGATGGACATCAAGCGCGGCATCGACTCCGCCGTGCAGGTCTGCATCAACCGCCTCCACCGCATGTCCAAGGAGGTCAAGAGCCAGAATGAAATAGCCCAGGTCGGCACCATCTCCGCCAACAACGACCGCACCATCGGCGACATCATAGCCGACGCCATGGACAAGGTCGGCAAGGAAGGCGTCATCACCGTCGAAGAGGCCAAGGGCATGGAAACCACCCTTGACGTCGTCGAGGGCATGCAGTTCGACCGCGGCTACCTCAGCCCCTACTTCATCACCAACCCCGACAAGATGGTCGCCGAGCTCACCAGCCCCTTCATCCTCATCTACGAGGGCAAGGTCAGCACCATGAAGACCCTTCTCCCCGCGCTTGAGAAGGTCGTCAACACCGGCAAGCCCATCGTCATCGTCGCCGAGGACGTTGAGGGCGAAGCCCTCGCCACCCTCGTCGTCAACCGCCTGCGCGGCACCCTCAACGTCGCCGCCGTGAAGGCACCGGGCTTCGGCGACCGCCGCAAGGCCATGCTTCAGGACATCGCCGTCCTCACCGGCGGCACCGTCATAAGCGAGGATCTCGGCCTCAAGCTCGAAAACGTCACCCTCAACGATCTGGGCACCGCCAAGGTGGTCCGCATCGACAAGGACAACACCACCATCATCGACGGCGCCGGCTCAAAGGATGAGATCGACGCCCGCGTCAAGCAGATTCGCGCCCAGATAGAGGAGACCTCCTCGGACTACGACCGCGAAAAGCTTCAGGAGCGCCTTGCCAAGCTCGTGGGCGGCGTAGCCGTCATCAACGTGGGCGCGGCCACCGAAGCCGAGATGAAGGAAAAGAAGGCCCGCGTCGAGGACGCTCTCCACGCCACCCGCGCCGCGGTGGAGGAAGGCATCGTCCCCGGCGGCGGCGTCGCCCTCATCCGCTGCATCCCCGACGTCTCCAAGCTCCGCCTCTCCGAAGACCAGCAGGCTGGCGCCCGCATCGTCGCCAAGGCCCTTGAGGAGCCCCTCCGCCAGATTGTGAAGAACGCCGGCGGCGAGCCCTCAGTGGTCGTCAACGAAGTCAAGTCCCGCGAAAACGCGATGGGCTTCGACGCCTACAACGGCAAGTACGTCAACATGCTCCGCAGCGGCATCATCGACCCCACCAAGGTGACCCGCACCGCCCTTCAGAACGCCGCTTCCGTGGCCGGTCTCCTCCTCACCACCGAGGCGATGATCGCCGAGCTTCCCAAGAAGGAAGAAGCCCACCCCGCGCCCGACATGAGCGGCATGGGCGGCATGATGTAATAATCCCCCAAAGGGAAAACAAAAAGCCCGCAAGGCCGTCAAAAGCCCTGCGGGCTTTTTTCTTGCCCAAAATCCTTTGCTGATTAATCATTACAAGGTTAAAAACCCTTTCGGAGCGCGATGTGTCCGGCGAAATTTTAAAAAAACTTTCTTCGATAAGGCTCACGGTCAGCCTTTTGATGCTGCTTGCCGCGCTCGGCGCGCTTGGCACCTTCCAGCCGTGGCCACAGGGGCTTCCTGCGGAGGAATACGAGCGCCTTTACGGCGCGGGCGGCCAAGTCATCACCTTCCTCGGGCTGGATTCCTTTCACAAGGGCTTTTTATACCGCGCGCTCTTCACCCTCTTTTGCCTGAACCTATTTTCCTGCGCTTTCAGGCGAACCTTGGCCGGTGTGGACGATTTTTCCGCCAGGGGCGAACCCAGAGCGGTGATAAGGGTGGACGATGCGAAGGTCGCGGCGGCGGCCCTTGAGTCGGCGGGTTTTTCGGTGAGTAAAGATGGAGGTTCGCTACTGGCTTTTCGACGCCGCTACGGCTTTTTGGGGTTCGGCCTTGTCCACATGGCTCCGCTTGCCATTGCGCTTGGGGCGTTTTGGGGTAGCGTGGGGGGATTTGTCGCCACCGAAAACGTTTACGCTGGCTCCTCCTTCAACACGGTTTACGAGTGGGTTCAAAAGAGGGATTACTCCCTTCCTTTCACGATAACAGTTCACGAAAGGCGCATAAGTTATTTCCCCGGAGAGCTTAAGCTCAAGGCTCTCGCCGGATCTGGCGAGCCTGTGGAATTTTTGGTCAAGGTCGGAGAAGAGGCTGCAATAGAAGGAACCGGCTCTTCGGCGCTTATAGAAGATTTCAACCCCGATAACGGGAATCTTTCTTATTACATCCTTGAAAACGGCATCAAGAAAGGCCCTTTTTCAAAGGGCAGGGAAGAGGGTGCGCCTATAAGGGTGCGCCCGGTTGCTTTCAAGGGCTTTGACGTCAAAAGAGTGGAGGCTCCGGTGGAGGTGTCGGATGCCGCAGGAAATGTGGTCAAAAGCTGGACTCTGGCGGTAAACGAGCCTCTTTTCCACGACGGATACAAGATATTCCTCACCGCCTGGGGGCAGGATGACGCAGGAAACCCCACCGTGGGGCTGCAAATAACCCGCGACCCTGGTGAAGCGCTCGTCTGGGTCGGCTCAACCGTTCTCGCCATAGGGATATTCATCCTCCTCTTCGCCCAGGGAGGCTGGGCCACCCACGAAAATGGAATTTTGCGCGTAAAATGTCCACCCGCAGTCCTGAAAAAGCTTCGGGAAGAAATCGGGGAGGGCGCAATTGACCATTAAAAAGAGGCTCTGGCTCTCCGTAACGGCGCTATTGGGGCTCGCGCTTTTGGGCAACGGTCTTTTGGTCATCGGCATCGAAAGAAGGGAGCTGCGCAGCAGTTTCCTGCGGGAGTGCAAGACCTTTGCACGCCTCGCCGGTCCACAATCCCTTCGCGTTTACGGCGAAAGCGGCATGCGCGAGGATCTCCCCCGCGTGAGGGAGAGGGTTTTTGCCATCGCAGAAGGGCTTCCCTACCTCCATTCCTTCGCGATAGTCAGCGACAGGGGAAAAACCCTTCTCACCTATCCGCCGGATGCGAAAATGCCCCAACTCGAAGCGGCCAAACTGCCGGAAGATGGAGTAGAGCGCGCGGTGTCAATCGACGGGGAGGAGTACCTTGAGCTATTTTTGCCTCTCAAGGTGCGCGAGGGGGGGCCCGAAGTGGTTTTCCAGCTTATTGTCTCCGACGAAACCCTCCGCGCCAGGCTCTGGTGGCTTGGGGTTGTATACGGAGCAAGCTTTTTCCTGCTTTTGGCCCTTGTCGCGGTTGTCGCCTCTCTCCTTGCCGGTGCGATACTAAGGCCCGTCGAGGAGCTTAGGGACGCTGCCGTCAGGATAAAGGGGGGAGATCTCTCGGCGCGGACTCCGTGGGAGGGAACGGGCGAAATGGCCGACCTTTCGCGCGCATTCAACGACATGGCGGGCGAGGTCGAGGCCGTGAGAAAGAGCCTTGAAGAGAAAAACAGCGCGCTGGGCAAGGCCTATGCGGAACTTCAGGCGATGCAGGACGAACTGGTCGCGCTTGAGCGCATGGCGGCGGTGGGCCGCACCGCAGCGGCGGTTTCTCACGAGATAGACAACCCCATCGGGGTGATAATGGGGACGGCCCAGATGCTTTGCGAGGAGCTCAAGGCAAACGAAACCCTGGCCGAGGACGCAAAACTTATAGAAGATGAGTGCAAGCGCGTGCGGCGAATAGTAAGAGACCTCCTCGACTTCGCCCGCCCCGCCTCCAGGGCGAGTGAGCCGCTTGATCTGGTGTCGGTTGTCGGAAGCGTCCTGAAGGGGCTCTCCCACCACCCGCAGTTCAAGAAAATAGTCTTCAATCTCGAACTGCCGAAGGCTCTTCCCGAGATATGCGCAGACGCGGACGGGCTTCGTCAGGTTTTCCTCAATCTTTTCATAAACTCGGCAAAAGCCATGGATTACGCGGGGACAATTACCGTAAGGGGCGAAGCCTCAGGCGATAATCTCAAGATTTCCATAACCGACGAGGGATCGGGCATCGCGCCAGAAAATATGGAGAAGGTTTTCGAGCCTTTTTTTACTACAAAAACCTCGGGAGTTGGGAGCGGCCTCGGCCTTTGGGTTTCCAGGCGAATAATAGAGGAGCACGGGGGCAGGCTTTACGCGAAAAACAACGATGGTAGGGGGGCGGAGATTTGCTTTGAGCTTCCCCTTGGTCTTTAATTTTTATCGCGCTAATGTTAGGTTATTCCCCTTTCGCATGATTTTAAGTGACCGCGCCGTCAGCGGGCCGGTCGGGAGAAGGAGAAATGCACCATTTCAATTACCAAAACGGCGAGCTTTGTTGCGAAGGGATTCCTCTTAGCAAGATAGCCTCTGAGGTCGGGACCCCTTTTTACTGCTATAGCAGGGCGACTCTTTTAAAGCATTACAAGGCTTTCAGCGACGCCTTCTCGTCCATACCGCACCTTGTCTGCTATTCGGTGAAGTGCAACAGCAATATAGGAGTGCTCTCAGAGCTTTTCAAGGCGGGCGGCGGAGCCGACATCGTCTCCGGAGGCGAGCTTTTCCGAGCCCTGAAGGGCGGGGCCGATCCCAAAAAAATCGTCTATTCCGGCGTAGGCAAGCGCGAAGACGAGATAAGATTCGCTCTTGAGGCGGGCATTTTGATGTTCAACGTCGAAAGTCCCCTTGAGCTTCTCGCCATAAACCGCGTAGCCGCTACCATGGGCGTCAAGGCCCCCATATCCATAAGGGTAAATCCCGACGTTGATCCCCGCACCCACGCCTACATCTCCACCGGCCTGAAAAAGAACAAGTTCGGCATAGCCATAGAG
>SRXB01000600.1 GCA_009724975.1 bacterium
CTCTTCGAGGAAGGCGAAGGACCCGCCACGGCCCAGCCCTGCGCGGGCCAAAGGTGTCTTTTGCCAGTCGGAGAGGTGGAGGAGCTTGAAAAAGCGCTGAAAGAGGCTAGAGGACCGCGTTGAAGAGGTAGCCCACCTCCAGAATGCCGACCCCGACTACTCCGGCGAAGGCCATGATAAGACCGCAGCTTCAGGACTTTGCGCAAAATCACCATTTCCGGCAGGGAGACGCCGAACAGGAGCAAAATGGGGTGACCACACCCAGGAGAGCCGCGAGGACGTTCCCTAGCGTTTCGCTCTTTCCCGCCAGCATCTCCCTCGTACGTTCGGGGGTGAAAAAGGAGCGGACCACTCCGACGCCGAAGGCCACAAAGGCCAAAAGGAGCATAACCTTCGGGGTGTCGTAGAGGAAAAACTACAAAGAGGAACCGAGGCGCGATTTCTCCTCAAGCCACGGTAAACCATAGGTCAGGTAGCGGGAAATCGCGGGCAGGGAGAAATAAAGAGCGCCTCCGGCTGTTAGCGCCGCCGCCAGGCGGATACGAAGGGCGCGGGCGGTCATATTTTATCCGGCTATCATCTTTTTGAGCTCTTCGCCCGTCGGAATCTTGCCGGAAAAGGCTACCTTGCCGTCGATGACGAGAGCCGGGGTCATGAGGACGCGGTGCTTCATAATCTCTCCCAA
>SRXB01000272.1 GCA_009724975.1 bacterium
CGTCCGGGTGCGGGCGAAGCGAGGGGGCGATGAATATCCTTTTAAAAAAGCTACTTTTCCTGATCTTCTGCGCCTCCTTGACCGCCTGCGGCGGCGGTGGAGGCGGAGGCGGGGGCGGCGAGCCGGTGAACGTCACCATCTTCCCTCCCCAAAACGTCCAGGCCACCGCCGGAAACCAGTCGGCGACCCTCACCTGGGATCCCGTCGCAGGTGCGGACTCCTACAACATCTATCTGTCCAGGCAATCGGGCATAACCAAGAGCAATTACGCGGCGACGACGGAAGGCGCGAAACTGACGGGGAAATCAAGCCCCGCCCTGGTCACCGGCCTTACCAACGGCCAGAGCTATTACTTTTTCGTCACGGCGGTCAAAAGCTCACCGGCGGCGGAAAGCGTAGAATCGGCGGAGGCTTCGGCGACGCCGGTCGCGCCAGTCATAGCCGGAGACCCCTCGCCGGTCACCGTTCCGGCAACCTCGATTACGGGAACCTCCGCCGACGTCAACGGCAGCTTCACAAACCCCGCGGGCTACACCACCACGGTCTGGATTGAGTACGGGACCACCGATTCCTACGGCAGCTCAACGCCCAGCGAAAGCTACCTTGCGACCGGAGCCGTCTCCTTCTCCAAAAGCCTCTCCTCGCTTAGCCAGCTCACCACCTACCACTTCCGCATGGTCGCGCAAAACAGCGGCGGCACCTTCTACGGGGCCGACATGACCTTCTCCACTTACGCCGAACCGGAGATAATGCTCTCGGACCTCGACGCGCCGACAGCCCCCCTCTTCGACGGCTCGAAGATTTACTGGCTTGAGGTATATACCGACCGCGTGCGCGCCTACGAGGTGGCAAACGCCACCATCCACACAATCGCGAGCGTCAATTTCGACGGCAACAGCGGGGCCATGGCCATCGACGGCTCTTACGCCTACTTCACCGACACCTGGGGGCCCGTTAGCCGCGTCGGGCTGGACGGAAGCGGCCTTGAGGTCAATTTTTACACCGGCAAAAACACCAACCAGATAGTTGCGCACTCCACCGGCCTCTACGCGAGGGACGAGGAAACAGTACTGGAGAGCGGCAAATACGTCATGCACCAGTACATAAGCAAGATAAGCCTCGACGGCAAGACCAGGACGGCCCTTTACGAGCGCCTGCCCCGCGAGTCCAACGGCTTCGGCGGCGGGCTGGCGGTGGACGACGCTTATGTGTACTTCGCCGATTATTACAAGGGGACGGTGCAGAAAATCGCCCTTTCGGGCGGCTCGCCGGTAATCCTGGCCACCGGCCTTTACAGCCCCAACGATTTCATCCTCGATGGGACGAGCCTTTACGTATCCTGCGACGACGGGATCAAAAAGATAAACGTGACAACTGGCGAAATGAGCACCGTCTTCGCCACTACCACTAATTCCATCTACCTCAACATGGCCAAGGAGGGCGGCTACATCTACGTTTCAGGCAACGGCCTCGCGAGGATAGATATAGCCACCGGCGCGTCTACCACTCTGGCGGTCCAGCAAGCCAACTGCTCCGGGCCGGTGATAACCCCGACCCACATCTACTGGATATCGGGCGGAAACCATTATTACCCGCCGCTCGGCTCCCTTTGCAGGATACCCAAGCCGCTGTAGGGCAGGCTATCTGCCCTGCGAACCTTCTTTAGGGGGGATATGAAAGAGGGCGAAATAAGGAGGAGCCGCGAAGGAGAGCGGAAGATTGAGCTCCTCGCCCCAGGGCATCAGCACATCGGTCACGCCGAACTCTTCGCGCAATTTTTGCCATTCATCCGGCGAATAGAAGGGCCAGCGTTGGGGCAAAAGCCTCTGGTTCAGCGCCAGGGGCTCGCCCGGGGCTCTCTTCACCAGCATGGAACGGCCATAAACCTTGTTGTATATCCTCTCAAGCTCCGGCCCCGCCGACGGGACATAGGAGACGAGGTCTGTCTGCTCGGGGTCGATCAGCACCCCCCGT
This sequence comes from bacterium, assembly GCA_009724975.1. GTDB lineage: Bacteria > Desulfobacterota > Deferrisomatia > Deferrisomatales > BM512 > SCTA01. The sequence continues at coordinate 1,975 of SRXB01000272.1, forward strand.
CCGGTGCGCAGTGGAATTCTCGGCGTGCCGGAAGAAGCGACCAGCACCAGCCCCTCTCCCTTTGAAATATGCTCCATTAGAGGGGTAAGGGAGTCCTTGCCCGAAAGCCTCTCTGCGCTGTAAGCCGCAAAAGCGTTAATCGCGACCGGAAGGGAGACAGCCGCCAAAACCGCCGGACCGACCACCCCGCCAACCCACGGCTTTTGGATATTCCACTCTCTTTTTTTAAAAAAATCTTCCAGATGGGGGGCCAAAACCGCCGACCCGACGCCCAAAACCGGAAACGCCAGCCCCTTGAACACCTCTTTGACCCCCTCGCCATGCCAGTCCACAGCAGCCAGATGGGAGGCGAGGGTGAAGGAATCTATGGAGGAGGTTGCAAGCAAAAGGACGTTCAGCGCCAGCATCGCCAGCGCCAGGGGGTTTTTGCGGCCTATGCCGTGGTGAGCCAAAATCCCGAGTACGGCGGCGGGAAGAAGCACCGAATCGAGGTTGAGCCACCTGTGAACCATGAGGATGCTAAAAAGATGAGGGAGATAATCCCCCCATAACGCGCTAGCCGCCAGTGACGCCGCTCCCGCCAGCGCCACGGGCCAAAAGAGCGGGGCCAGCGCCGATCCGCTTAAATCCCCCCGCTTTCGGGCCCAAAAGCCAAGGCTGAGGAAGATGAGGACCATGTAAAGCTCGGTCTCCAACATCCAGGGGACCGCCATTGGATTAACAACCCTGTGGGTGTCCCAGTTTTTGATGTAGTTGTCCATAAGTTCGCGGGAGAGGGCGGGATCAGGCGACTGGTAAGCCGGAGTTATGAAAAAGCGGTGCAGCGCGATGCCGGCTACCGCAATCGCAACCCCCGCGCCAAACCACTTCGCCACCCTCGCGGCCCTCTCCCTCCCGACTTCTTTTCTTCGCGCAAGAAAGCCAAAGCCCAGCGAAAGCCAGCAGGCCGCCGCCATCGAGGGGTGTATCCAGAGCATTATCCCCGCAAGGAAAGAGGCGCTCCTATCTTTTTTCGCCGCCCAGAG
>SRXB01000273.1 GCA_009724975.1 bacterium
TCGCGCCAGTCGGCCCTCATTTTGGCCAAAACAATCAGGGAGGAGGGTGTCCGCGCCTCCCGCGACATAATAAAGCGCCCCCTTGAAGACTCCCTCGCCCTCGCCCGCGAGCAAAATTTCCGCTACGCGGTGGCGATAGGCTGCAAAGAGTGCGCCGAGGGCTTCGCCGCGATACACGACCTCGCCGAAAACACCGTCCAAACCGTGGAAACAGCCTCGGTGGCGTCCATGGTGACGCTCAAGAAATCTGGTTTTGCATCTTAAAAGCCAGCCGTGATATTATTAAACACTGCGCAATCGACCCCTGACGAAAGTCTGGGGTTTTTACTTGTTTGAGAACCTGAGGGGTCTGAGAGAAAATGTCTAACGTCGCGGTCGTCGGCGCCCAGTGGGGCGACGAGGGCAAAGGCAAGGTCGTCGATATCTATTCCGCCCGCGCGGACGTCATAGTGCGTTGCCAGGGCGGCAACAACGCGGGCCACACCCTAGTTGTCGGCGGCGAAAAAATAATCCTGCACCACATTCCGTCGGGCATCCTTCACGAAACGAAAACCTGCGTGATAGCCAACGGGGTGGTTATGGACCCGGGCGTACTCCTGCGCGAAATCGAGGGGCTCGCCAAAAACGGGCGCAAGGTAACGCCGGAAAACCTCGTAATATCCGAATCGGCGCACGTGATTCTCCCCTTCCACAAGGCTATAGACGCCGCGCGCGAAATCGCCGCCGGTAAAGGCAAAATCGGCACCACGGGCCGCGGCATCGGCCCCTGCTACGAAGACAAGGCCTCCCGTCGCGGCGTTAGGGTCGGCGACCTCATACGCCCAGAAAAACTGCGCGAGCGCATAACCGCCTCAATCGACGAGAAGAACGCGCTACTAAAGCACCTCGGCGCCAAGACCTTTACGGTCGACGAAATAATCGCGGAGCTGACCCCGCAGGCCGAAGCGATAAAACCCTTCGCAAAAGACACCTTCGCCCTTTTGAACGAACTTTGCGAAGCCGGAAAGACCTTCCTCTTCGAGGGAGCGCAAGGAGCCCTGCTAGACATCGACAACGGCACCTTCCCCTTCGTAACCAGCTCCAACACCGGCTCCGGCGGCATGATCACCGGCACCGGCCTGGGCCCGAAAACGCTGGGCAAAGTCGTCGGCATAACAAAAGCCTACGTCACCCGCGTCGGCTCCGGCCCCTTCCCCACCGAACTTGAATGCGAAACCGGCGAAGCGCTACGCAACAGGGGCGCTGAATTCGGCTCCACCACCGGCAGGCCGCGCCGCTGCGGCTGGCTTGACCTTGTAGCCCTGCGCCACGCCGTGAGGATGAACGGGCTGGACGGGCTGGCAGTAACCAAAATAGACGTGCTGGGCGGATCGGACGAAATCAAGATATGCACCGCCTACGAACTGGACGGCAAAACCATAACCCACTTCCCGGGCCGCATCGAAGAGCTTGAGAGGTGCAAACCTGTCTACGAAACCATACCCGGCTGGAACGACGAGATAAGCGGCTCGAAAACAGTGGCGGAACTGCCCCCCAACGCCATCGCGCTACTCAAGCGGATAGAAGAACTAAGCGGATGCCCCGTCTACCTGGCCTCGGTAGGGCCCGGAAGAGAAAGCACCATAGAAATAAGATCGCCATTCGCCTAAACGCGCTTGACGAAACCACCCCCAAGCGGGTATAAAACCCTCCTTCAAACGGGCCGTTAGCTCAGACGGTAGAGCACCTGACTTTTAATTAGGTGGTCGTTGGTTCGATCCCAACACGGCTCACCAACAAAATCAAGGGGTTAGGCGATTAGCCTAACCCCTTTTTCATGGATTCAAAATTTCCTGATGTTACCTTGCGTTTAGGCTTTCCTCCAGCCGACTCGAAAGTAAAAGAATTCCTGACCGCTACCCTTTGAAAATTTATTTCATGGCTTCTCTGATGGCATCCGTAAAAGTAGGATCCTGAAATAGCGAACGGATTCCGTCTGCCAATGCTTGCTCAAGTGCGAGTTGAGCATTCTTCCCGCTCGTCACAAAACACATCGGCTCAAGACCCTTGCCATGAATCCTTTTTGTAAAACCGACATTACCTGATTTCTTTTTCACGGCCACGTTCAGGTCTAATTCCGCCACGGCGTCAACCCACATAGGGGCCCACAAGGCAAGACAACAAGAGAACCCCATGTTCCAGTCGATCCAGTATTTATTTAGTTCAACTTCCACAATGGCATTCGCATCATTTTCGATAAGATAACCTCTATGCTGCAGTTCCAACTCCAGAGATTCCTTGATCACAACAACAACGTCCCGTTTGGATTCGATAGAGGCAATAAATGGTGCTTTAATTCTAGAAGACATTTTTCGGCCGACAACGTTCGTTCGCTCCTGCCGAAGGTCCGCAACCGTTACGGCTACCCCCTCATTCCCCATGCCGCCCAAAACAGTCGGCACCTCCTGAGGCGTGTAGCGGAGATCAAGATCGGATTTAACTACATACATGGCGTCACAGCTGGCTAGACAAAGCAGAATAAATGCCATGAGTATTTTTTCTCTCATGACTCCCCTTTTGCGATTAATCCGCATCAGCAGTTGCGCGGAGTAAGAGAAACAGCTTTTTCGACAATTATCGTCCAAAATTAATTATACGGGTTTACACCCCAACCCCAAATTTATCTTGCATTCCCACGTTCCCACCTCCGACTTCGACGGCTCACCAACAAAATCAAGGGGTTACGCGACATGCGTAACCCCTTTTAATTTCCGGCCTGATTCTGATTCCCCCTTGGCTGTTCGTCACCTGTTTTTTTCGGGTGTTTTGCAAGACACTCCTCGACGGAGCCAATCCCTTCTTTGCGTATGCTCCAAAAGGTCGAGGATGGCATTAAAGATGGAGGCGGGCCGTGAAGGATGGCCGCGCTCAAGCTATCAGCGGCCTGTCGGCGGTGACCTCACGAGCCACGTCGAAGGAAAAACCCCTCGCGCAGCGAAAGCCCTGGTACGCGCCAGGGT
>SRXB01000274.1 GCA_009724975.1 bacterium
TCCGCCTCCAGCCACTTTCTCGCCATGGCGTCCTGCCCGCTGTGGTTCGGCAGGTCGATTGCATTCAGAGCAGCGAAGCGGCTGGCAACGGCGGCGTTTAAAAAGCGAAGCTTCAGACTGGCGAAAGAGCCTTCCGGCAGGCCCAGCTCCGGCAAGGGCTCGTTGAAAGCGGTGTCGGCGTAAGGATAGCCTTCAAGCGCTTTCAGAAATTCCAGCGACCAGCGGTACTGGGCCAGAAAGGCGGCGTAATGCATCTGGAAGGCGGCGTTTTCATCCTCGGATTTGGCGTTGTCGGCGCTGAAAAAATAGTCCGAATACTCCTCTTCCACCGTGTCGAGCGCTATGCGGTAATCCAGAAAACGCTTCCACGTCTCAAGCGCCATCGCCTTGTCATCCCGCGAAGGAAGGGTCTCGGGATTTTTCGGGCTGAAAATCGTGGGGGTTTTCTTTACGTATTCGACCACGGAAGTCATGCCGCTTCGGAGGTTTTCCACCGTTTTCAGATCCGCCGCCATTTTTTCGCGGGTGGGTACGGCCGCATGGGCGCAGAGCGAGGTGCAAAAAACCGACAACAAAACCATAACGACGTATTTACTTAATTTCATAACGCCTCCGTGAATTATTTCCAGGTGTCCTCGATGTTCACCATATTTGCCGAAAACCATTTGCCCTCATCGCCGCAGCATTTTTGCGACATTTTTTGAAATTCCTCGGGCAATTCGCGCACCTTTTGGGTGTTCATGTATATGCCGATGCCGATTTCCGAGTCCAAAACCTTGGAAATATCTTTCTCGTTGGCGTCGATCATTTTCTTCAAGGCGACGGCGGTGGTTTGTTTCGCGCCGGACGCGGTTTCGGCAAGCCTTTGAACGAAGTAGGCCAGGGTGTGATTGTACACGTGCGTTTGGGCGAAGGCATTTTCGTAGTCAGCGAAGAGTTTTTCGAAATACCGGAGCGCCTCCTTGAAATCGCGTCCCATGACAGTACCGTAAACGCGTCTTACGGCCTGCTCCTCGTCCGCCTTTGAGCTCTTTTCGTCAAGGCTGGCCGTGCCGCGCCAACTGCTCAGAACGGCCTTCTCAAAGGTGGTTTTGAAAGCGGCAAGTTCCTCGGGTGAGACCTTCGCCTCGGCGTTTCCGACTTCCCCGCCGGAAACGGCGATGCCGGAAAGCTCGTAGGGATAAGTGAATGAAATGTATTTGCCCTCGCCGGCCTTTTTGGCTGCGGCCTCGTGCCGCTCCTTCCTCAAGGCTGCTTTCTCTTCCATTTTTTTTGCCAATTCGGGGCCGTAAATTTTCGACATTTTAGAGAACAGGATGGAGGAGTCGTCCCTTATGACGACAAGCGCCACCTGAGAAGGGAATTTTTGGGCGATTTCAGAGTAGATTTCCGGGTCTGATTCGCCGATGTCGCCGACAAGGATGAATTTACGGTGTGGGTAGCGCTCTAAAAGAGCCGTCAGGCTTTTGGTTTTGTAATCGCCGGGCCCAGCGGATATTTCGCCGAGACCGGAGGGAGAGAGACGAAAATTCTTGAGATAAAAAGTGCCACGGGGGAATTTCTCCCTATCCAGAAAATCCGAAAGGGGTTCATAAAGCTGCCAAGGGCTGGCCGAGAGGTAGTGAAAGCGCGCGCCTTCCCTTTCCCACTTGCGGTAGATCGCCGACATTCCCTCCACCGCCAGAAACGGCCTGAGAAAAGTGTTTTTCATAAGCTCTTCACTGTTTTTGACATCCGACATTTTGATCGTGTCGTCTATGTCGGAGACGACAGATACCCCTTCCGGCTCCACGAGCTGTATTTTGCCGGAAAAAATGCGCGAATCGCCCTTTTGCCCGCTGGTTTTCACCTCCAGCCAGCCGTTTTCGGCTCCGCAAAGGTCTTTTTGTGCGACGGTTAAGGATGAAACCATCTGCCCGCCTTCGCCGGAAGCGGCTTCGACCCGGCCGCTTCCGCATACTTCGATGGAGAATTCCTTTCCTTCCTCGGAATCGGCGAGGAATCTTATGGCGCGCTTGCGAAAGAGCGCCTCCTCCTCGGGCCGGAGGTAATCGCCGAAGTATTTCTTGGCCAGGTCGAGAAGAAGTCCGCGTTTGACGGAATCCTCTTCGGGCTCGAAGACCCAGCCATGGACGGGGATATTCCATTTACCGTCAATGAGCGCGGCGTCGGTGGGGTAAAAGATGGCGGTTTCGTCGGGTTTCAGGGCCCGCGAATGCGAGAAGGACAAAAGAATTATGGCGAAGAGCAGCGCGGCAAGGCCGATGATTTTTTTCATTCTTTACCTTTCCGGTCTTTGGCGGCGATTTTACTTTATGCCGAAGCCCTTTGACAGTCCCAAGTTGTCGCCCTTTTCCCCTCTTTCGACTTTTGGGTTTTCGTTGCCTCCCTTCACTCTTTTCAGCCTAATCGAAATGAGAATCAGCGCCGCTCCCAGCAGTGAAAAGGTTGTGTAGTCGGCGGGCAGCCCCCAAAACCAGCTTTTGTGCCAGGGCACGACTGACGGGTCGAGCCTAGAGACGCCGAAAGCTGGATTGAGAGCGAACCAGATGAAATCCTCGGCAATCCAAAAGAGCATGAGGCTCCCCAGCGTGCGAAGCCATAAGGCAAACTCGAAGCGCCACGAAAGTACCATGGGTCCGTGAAAGGCGAGCGCCATGAAGGTGAAGAGCCAGGCGTGGTAGCCGGTTAGAGGCCTTCCTCCCCAGAAGATACCCAGCAGTTCGCCGTTTTCCACGCGCCAGGTGGGGAGGGAAGCGGCCCAGCCGTTGGCCCCCTCGATCTGAATCTCGGTCATGGCGAAACAAAAAGCTAAAAGAAGCACCCATCCGGCGTGGATCAGCCCCAGCAGGACAAAATGCTTTTTCACCGCAGTCCCTCCAGCATGAGGCCGACGATTTCGCGGGCCGCCTCGGGACGGGCAATCGAAAGAGCCTTTTGTTTCATCTCTTCAACCCGCGCGGGTTCGTCCAGAAGGAGCTTGGCCCTGAATTTCAA
>SRXB01000275.1 GCA_009724975.1 bacterium
GGTCGGCAGGGCGCTGGGCTCCCCCGCAATCTTGGCCGACGCCGCCTGCTCCCGCGCCTGCATCTACCTTTCTCTTGCCCTCCTTGTTTCCAGCGTTGGCTTTTGGCTCACGGGAATAGGATCGCTTGACGCGGTTGGAGCCCTTGCCATTACGGTTTTTTGCATAAAAGAGGGCAAGGAGTCCTTCGACAAGGCCAAGGGGCTCGGCTGCGCCTGCGAAAAGGGGCTTTAGCCCTTATTTTTTCTCGGCTTCCTTCTTTTTCGTCGGCCCCACGCTCTTTTTAGGGACGAAACGAAGCTTTCTCGCCACCTCTACCCCCTCGCACCCGCCTACTACGGCCCGCTCAATTAGCGAAAGCGCCTCCCTGGCGCTCTTTGGCTTCTCCCCGCACGCCGCCAGAAGATGGTCGCCCGCCTTCAGCCCCATCCTTGCGTACTCAGAGCCTCTCTTCACGTAATCTATCCGCAACGCCCCGAAGAGGGCTTCGCACGAAATTCGCAGCTCTTCTTTTCTGGCGGCGGGCACCTCGGCGGCGAAGAGACGGGCCGTGGACAAAACGATAAGGCAGGTGACAAAAAACTTGCTGGTTCTCATCCTTCTTTCCCCCATTTGCGGATATAATATTGGGGAAGTTATCCCGTCAGGCACCGGAGGCGTCAAGGAAAACCGGTTTTAAATTTTTTTAATATATTCAGGCGGTTCCGATTTATAACCCTTCGGGTTATAATAATTTATTGCCTTTTGGATTTTCGATCGTGTGGAGGCGGCGTGAACGGCAAAATCAAGATTCTCATCGGCTCGGCATGCTTTATGGTCGCCGTTTACCTCTTTTTGTGGCTTGGCCTTCCGCCCATAGCCAGGAACGTGGCGGTTTCAAAGCTCTCGGAAGCGCTCGGGCGCAAAACCGAGATCGAGTCGGTCGCCTTCAACCCCTTCACGCTGACGGCGCAGATCAAGGGGGTGAAAATTTACGAGGCGGACGGCGTCAATTCCTTCGTCTCCCTCGGGGGAATCCGGGTCAACCTCCAGATTTCCTCCCTTTTCCGCCTTGCTCCGGTGGTTAGCGAGGTTGCGCTGGACGAGCCCAAAATCGCCATCGCCAGAAACGCCGACCAAAGCTACAACTTCACCGACATCATCGAGCGCCAGCCCAAGGACGGGCAAAAACCGGCCACCGAGGAAAAAAAGGGCGACTTCAAGTTCCTTGTCGAAAATATCCGCATAAACGGCGGAGAGATTACCTTCGACGACAAGCCCGTCTCCTCCAGCCATAAAGTGGCGGCTCTAAACCTCTTCATACCCGTCATCTCAAACCTCCCCGTATACGTGGAAACCTTTTCCAAGCCTGAACTTTCATTTATCTTCGACGGCTCGGCGGTCAAGCTGGACGGTGAGACTAAACCCTTCGCCGATTCGCTTGAAACGCGCTTCGACATATCGCTGAAAGACCTTGACCTCACCCGCTTCGTCCCTTACAGCCCGACAAAACTAAACGTAAAGATCAATTCGGCCCGCCTTGACCTGGGGCTGGCCCTCTCCTACCTCCAGAGAAAGGGGGAAAAACCCCTTTTGGCGCTCACCGGCCAGTGCGCGCTTCGCGACCTCGCCGTTGTCCACGCCGACCAGGCCCCGCTTTTCTCACTGAAGAGGCTTGGGGTGGAGATAAAGTCGTCCGACCTTGTCGCGAAAAAGGTTGAGATTGAGAAAATCGCAATCGAAGAGCCCTCGCTGGCAATCGCAAGAGACAAAAAGAGCGTTTTGAGCGTTTCAAACCTCGTGGCGGGCGGCGAAAGACCAACCGAAAGCGAAAAACCCGCCGAGTCGTCGGCCCAGGAACCCCTGCCGGATGTGACGATACGCAAAATCGCCCTCACCTCGGGCCGCGTCGAGTTTTCCGACAATCTCCCCAAAAAGCCCTTCAAGGCGGTCATAGCCCCACTTGAAGCGGAGGTGGAGGAGTTCTCCCTTGGAGCGATGACCCTCCAGAAGGCGGCCCTCAAGGCGGCGCTGGACGGCGGCGAAACCCTTTACGCCGAGGCGGGCGGAGCCTTAAAGCCCCTTAAAATAGACGGCAAGGCCAAGGCGGAGGGCTTTTCGATTCCTCGCTACTCCTCCTATTACGCCGACCTTATCAATTTCGATATTTTGCGGGGCATGGTCGGAGCGGGTACGGCGTTTCACCTTGAGGAGGGCGGCAAAATCTCCTTTTCCGACGCCGAGGCCTCACTTTCGGGGCTGAAGCTCCAGAAAAAGGGCGAGAAGGAGCCTTTCACCGAGCTTTTGGCCCTTAAAATATCGAAAACCGGCGCGGACATAGAGAAAAGACAGGCCAAAATCGGCCTCGTTGAGTTTTCGGGCCTTACGGGACGCGGCGCGAAGGAGGCCGATGGCTCTTTTACGTGGGATAACCTTATCCCGCCACAGCCCCCGAAGGCTGAGGAACCGGCTGGCGAGCCCTGGGCTTTTTTCCTTGAGGCTCTCTCGCTCGACAAATCCGCCCTTTATTTCGACGACCGCGCCCTGAAGGTTCCCGCCCGTTTCGAGCTGACCTCCATTGCGGCTACGGCTAGGGAAATATCCAACGAGGCGGGCAAGGAGGGAAATTATTCCCTTTCGCTTAAAACCGGCAAAGAGGGAAGCCTTTCGGTCAATGGAGGCATCTCTATCTCGCCGCTTCGCGCCACCTATTCGCTTAATCTCGACTCCATGGACCTCACCCCCGTCTCGCCTTATATAACCGAGCGGGTAAAGCTTCTTTTGGCCGAGGCTGGCCTCTCCGTAAAGGGAAAGGGCTTTTTCGACAATGCCGGGGAGAAGCCGAAGGCCTCTTTCGCCGGCGACGTTTCGCTGAGGAAGCTGAAAATTCTTGAAAAGGAGAGCGCCGAAGAGCTTTTGCGCTGGGCGGCGCTGGACATAACCGCCATCGACTACAAGCTGGAGCCGATGGAGCTTTCCATAGGCGGCATAGCCCTCACCGACCCTTTCCTGCGC
>SRXB01000601.1 GCA_009724975.1 bacterium
CTGACGGCTGGAGCGGCGAGCCCTTCGAGCCGTGGATTGAGGGGGGAAAGCTCTACGCGCGCGGCGCAAGCGACGACAAGGGGCAGTTTTATTGCCACGTGGCGGGCGCGAGGGCGCACCTTAGGGCCCACGGGACCCTTCCGGTCAACCTCATCTTCCTCATCGAGGGCGAGGAGGAGGCCAATACCGGCAAATTCGACGAGTACGTGCGCCAAAACGCGGCGAAGCTGGCGTGCGACGCTGTGGTGGTGAGCGACGGGCCGATGTTCGGCGAGAAGAGCCCCGCCCTTACCTACAGCCTGCGCGGCCTTTGCTATATGGAATATACGGTGACGGGGCCGGACCGCGACCTGCACTCGGGAGTGATGGGGGGAATAGTGCAAAACCCCGCCAACGCCCTTTGCGCCATGGTGGCGAGCCTAAAGGACGAAAAGGGGCGCATCTCCGTAGAGGGTTTTTACGACGGCGTAGCCGAGGTCGCCCAGTGGGAGCGGAAGATGTGGGAGGGGTTGCCCTTCGACGCGAAGGCCGCCGCAAAGGGCATTGACGCGGAGCTTTTCGGCGAGGAGGGGTTTAGCTGGCTTGAGCGCCTCTGGGCGCGCCCGACCCTTGACGTCAACGGCATCTTCGGCGGGTGGACCGGCGAGGGGTCGAAGACGATTATTCCCTCCTCCGCCACC
>SRXB01000034.1 GCA_009724975.1 bacterium
CCGGCGACCCCCGGAATTTCCCTGGCCTCCTGAATCTGCTCGATACAGAATCGGATTCCCTCTTCCTTCCAGGCCTTGCTTTTGGCCGCCTTGTCGTCGATTCCCTTGCCCGAGGCCTCCATCCTTGCCACAACCGCGTCGGGAACGTCCATGCCAGGCACCTGGTCGCGCATGTACTTGGCCATCCCCGGGCCCTTTAGCGGCGAAAGCCCTGCCATTACGCTGATTTTGTCCAGAAGGCCGAGGTCGCCGAGCCTCGCCATGAAAATCTTGAATTTTTCCATGTTGTAGATGCACTGGGTCTGGATGAACCGCGCTCCCGCATGGGCTTTTTTTGCCACCCGCAGGGGGCGGTAGTCGAATGGGTCGGCGAAGGGGTTTTCCGCTGCGCCAAGGTAAAAGGCGGGGCTTTCGCCCTCAAGGGCCTCTCCGTTGGCGAAAACACCGGCATCCTTCATCGCGGACATGACCTTCAAAAGCTGGATGGAATCGATGTCCCAGACGTTTTTGGCGTCCTTGTGGTTGCCGAAGGTCTGGTGGTCACCCGAAAGGCACAGCAGATTCCTTAGCCCCAGCGACCACGCGCCGAGAAGATCTGCCTGCATCGCGAGGCGGTTGCGGTCGCGGCAGGTCATCTGGACCACTGGCTCAACACCGGCGTCGAGGGCTATTTTGGCGGCGGCTATCGACGACATGCGGACCACGGCGGTCTGGTTGTCGGTTATGTTTACCGCGTCCACGCAACCGGCTAGGAGGGAGGCTTTCTTGCGTATCGTCTCGGCGTCGGCCCCCTTGGGGGGGCCGAGTTCGCCCGTGACGGCGAAGGCGCCGGATTCGAGAACCCTTTTGAGGTTGGAATCGGAAGCGGAGAGCTTTGTTTCGTGGCTCATGATTTTCCCTCCTCCGCGCCTCTTGCTTTTTCGCGCAGAAGGTCCTCGCGGACGATCCTCCCCGGCCCGCCGTCCCTTCCGGCCCGCCAGTTCTTCGGCGCGTGGGGCTCGGCCAGCTTGTCAAGCGTACCTTGGGCCGTCATTTTTTCGACGATGAAATGCCAGGCGCAGTCGATGGATTTGTCCACCTCGCACTTGCCGTTCTGGCTGCCTCCGCAGGGGCCGTTGAGAAGGCTTTTGGAGCAGCGGCTGACGGGGCATATCCCCGAAGTGTAATCGAGCACGCAGTCTCCGCACCCCGCGCAGCGCTCCTCCCAGACCCCGTGTTTCACGGGGAGTCCGTAGAAGCGGGTGTTTAGGCCCGGCGCCATCCTCGCCTCGGGAAACCTCTCTACAATGGCCTGCGCCCCCACGCCGCAAGCCAGAGAAATGACCACGTCGGCTGATTTTATAGCATCGGCGGCCAAGTCGAGATATTCCCATTCGCACTGGCGCTGGACGGTAAGATGCGTCGCCTCCTGGGGATTTTCCTTGAGTCTGGAGGCCATCCTGATGGAGGAAGCCAGAATCTCCGCCTCCTTGTCCCCTCCTGCGAAGCACACCGTCACGCAGGTGCCGCACCCTAGCACGAGAATGTTTTTAAAGCCCTTCGTCATCTCCATTATTTCCGAGAGGGGTTTTTGTTCAGCGACTATCATCTTGCGCCTCCTCCGGCCGAGTCTCCCTCGGGCCGCTCAAGGGCGTTGCCGGTTGGTTGCTCTGTCGAGCCAAGGGGGCTTGGGCCAATTTTTTTCACCTCTTCGGTCATCTCCTGGCAGATTTCCGCGAATCTGCTACCTTGCGCCGAGGAAAGGTTGAACATTTTTACCCGTTGCCCGCCTACCCCGATCTCATCGAGGAGGCCAGCTATGTAATCGACTCTTCTTTTCGCGTTCGTATTACCTTCCAGGTAATGGCAGTCTCCCTCCAGTCAACCAGCCACCATCACCCCGTCCGCGCCGTGTTCCATCGCCGAAAGGACGTGGGCCACGTCGAGCTTCCCAGTGCAGGGAAGCCTCACTATGCGAATCCCCGTCGGGTATTCCAGCCTCATCGCTCCGGCAAGGTCGGCGGCGCCGTATGCGCAGTGGATACAACAGAAAGCTACTATGCGAGGCGAGAATTCACTCATTTTCAGCAACCTCCGCTGGCGGATTGTGAAGTTTTGGCTCCATGGTAGGATGGATGGCTTTCCAGAATGTCATCGACCAGGGCGAGAACCTGCGTGTCGGTGTAGTTCGCCAGCTCTATGGCCTTGGCGGGACACTCGCCCGCGCAGATGCCGCAACCGTGGCAGGTGGCGGGCTCGATATAGGCCGCGCCCGCTATTTTTCCGGCGCCACAGAGGTCTATTCGCATCTTCGGCACCGAATACGGGCAGACGCGGACGCAGGTTAGGCAACCTGCGCATTTTTCGGGATCCACCGAAGCCGTAACGCCCTCCGCGTGAATCTCGTCGCGCGAAAGTATTGTCGCGGCGCGCGCCGCCGCCGCCTGGGCCTGGGCCAGCGTTTCGGAGAGGAGCTTCGGGTAGTGGGCGAGCCCCGCCATGTAAAAACCGCCGGTCTGGAAATCGACCGGGCGAAGCTTGACGTGGGCTTCGAGGAAGAAGCCGTCGGCGTCAAGCGGAACCTTTAGTTGCGTAGCCAGCTCGCGGGTATCGTCGTTGGGGACCATCGGTTCGGCCAGAACCAGGAGGTCGGGATGGAGGATGACGGGATTTTTGCCGTTCTCCAGCAGTTCCACTTCGAGCCTTCCATCCCTTTGCACGGCGCGCGGAGGCGACGCCTCCTCGTATCGGCGGAAAACAACCCCCCAACGCCTGGCTTCGGTATAGAGACGCTCGCGAAAGCCGTAGGTGCGGATATCCTTGTAAAGCACCGTGATTTTTGTGGAGGGGCTTAGCTGCTTAAGCACTAGGGCGTTCTTTATCGCCGTGGTGCAGCAGGTGCGGGCGCAGAATTTCTCGGCTGGCCCGACGCAGAGGGTGATTACCACGTTTTGGGGAAGCGGGCGTGCGCTGAGGGAGGGATTTTCGTCAAGACCGTTCCCTCCCGCCTTCCGGTAGATGAATTCCTCAAGGTCCAGGGCAGTTATCACGTCTTTGTGGATTCCGAGAAGATATTCCGGCCCCCGGTACTCTACCGCTCCCGTCGAAACTATCGCGACGCCGTGTTCCACCGTCTCTTCCCCGCCCTCGCCGTCGCGTATGACCGAGGCGAAGTTTCCGGTGAAGCCGCCGGACTTTGCCACGGCTGAATTCATGTGAAGGGTTATCAGCGGGTGTTTTTTTATCCTGTCGATCAGGTCTTCAAGAAAGGCGGAGGGGCTTTTCTGGTCTTCGAGGAACTTTATCCGCCTGAGATTGCCGCCCAGAACGTTTTTCTTTTCGACCAGATGGACGGGAAAGCCCTGCTGGGCGAGCTCAAGGGCCGAGGTCATGCCCGCCGCGCCGCCGCCTATGACGAGGGCCGCTTTTTTGACGGGAAAGGAGAGGCTCTTAATCGCGTTTAGCCTCTCGGCGCGCGCCACCGCGCCACGCACCAAGTCCATGGCCTTTTCGGTGGACTCTTCCCACTTGCCCGCGTGGACCCACGAGCACTGGTTGCGGATGTTGGCCATCTCGAAGAGCGCCGGGTTTAAACCGGCGGCGCGTATCGCGTCCTGAAAGAGCGGTTCATGGGTTCTTGGGCTGCAGGAGGCCACGACGACCCTGTTGTAGCCTTTTTCCTTAACTACCTCGGTAATGTGGCGGATCGTGTCCTGCGAGCAGGTATAGAGGTTGGCCTCGGCGTGCGCGACGGACGGGAGGTTGGAGGCGTAGTCCGCCACGTATGGGACATCGAGAAAGCCGCCTATGTTTGAACCGCAGTGGCAGATAAAAACACCGATTCGCGGTTCCTCGCCCGCCACGTTTCGCTCCGGCGGATATTCCGCCGAGCGGGTAAGGGTTCCACGCGATGCGGAGAGTAGGGTTCCGGCAAGGGAGGCCGCCCCGCTTGCCTCGACTACGGTTTCAGGTATGTCCTTGGGCTCGCGGAAGGGCCCCGCTACGAAGATTCCGGGTTTGGAGGACGCAAGGGGCGCAAAGAGGGTGGTTTTGCAAAAGCCGTAATCGTCCAGTTCTATGCCTAGCTTTTGCCCCAGCTCCTTAACCGAGGCGGAGACTTCCATGCCGACGGAAAGGACGACCAGGTCGAAGCGCCCCTCCCTTATATTCCCGTCGGCGGCGTAGCGTATCATCAGGTCGCCGGTTTCGGGGTCTTCCACGAGTCGGGAAATCCTGCACCGCTCATATCTAACGCCGTATTTCTCGCGGGCGCGCCGGTAATATTCGTCGTAACCCTTGGAGAAGGAGCGCGTGTCCATGAAAAAGACGGTGACTTCGGTGGAAGGCTCGTGTTCGACCGCCATTATCGCCTCTTTTGCCGCGTACATGCAGCAGACGGAGGAGCAGTAGTCGTGGTTCGAGTCCCTGCTTCCTACGCATTGCAAAAAGGCGATTTTTTTGGGCGTCCTGCCGTCGCTCGGCCTCTTGACGTGGCCGTGGGTCGGCCCCGAGGCCGATAGAAGGCGCTCGAACTGCATGGCGTTGACTACGTTGGGGAAGCGCCCGAAGCCGTATTCCTGGCTTAGGCGCGCATCGTAAAGTTCGTAGCCCGGGGCGAGGATGACGGCGCCGACCTTCAGATTATCCTCGCTGTACTGGTCGTCGTGGTTGACCGCGCCCGCTTTGCACGCCTCGACGCAGGCGAAGCACTCCGAGCAGACGCCGCAGGCCAGGCAACGCTCGGCCTCCGCCCGCGCTTCTTCCTCCGAGTAGCCCAGGCTCACTTCGTCGAAGCTGAATTTGCGTTGGCCCGCCTCCAGTGCTCTTACGCCTAGCCTTGGCGAGCGCCGTATTTCCCCCAGGTCGGCCTTTTGGGTGAGCTCTTGCGCCGAAAGTTCGGCGACCCTAAGGCGCTCTTTCGGCGCGGGCTTTACTTTCTCTCCCCTGAGATACGCGTGGATGCCGCGAGCGGCTTTGTGGCCGGAGGCGACGGCGTCTATAACGAAGGCGGTTCCGGTGGTGGAGTCGCCTGCCGCGAAGAGCCCCGGCCTCGATGTCGCGGTGGTCAGGGGGTCGGCAACCACCGTCTGGTCTTTTTTGATTTCGACACCCGCGCCCGGTTTCAGCAAGGCAAGGCCCGCCCGCTGGCCGACCGAGAAGATGACCGCCGAACAGGGAACCTCATAGTCTGCGCCTTCCACCGGAACCGGCGCCCTCCTGCCTTTCTCGTCGGGCTCGCCCGGTCGCATCTTCTGGAAGCGAACTCCCGCCACCCTGCCGTCCGTCCCCGAGATTACCGCGATTGGGTTGGAGAAGAAGTCGAAAACGACCCCCTCTTCCTGCGCGTGGATTATTTCAAGGGGGTCGGCGGTGGCGTTCTCCCTCGATCTGCGGTAGTGAACCGAGACGCTCTTGCCGAGCCTCACCGAGGATCTCGCGCAGTCCATAGCCACGTCACCCGCGCCTATTACTATTACCTTGTCGCCGAGGTCGGGCGGCTGTCCCAGCCTCACGTCGCGCAGAAAGGAGGTGTTGGTGAAGACGCCTGGCAGCTCCGAGCCCGGAATCGGGAGGCGTATGCCCTCGTGGGCCCCGACCGCTATAAGAACGGCGCCGTATCCCGCCCCGAAAAGCTCGTCAACGTCTTCGACGGCATGCGAGAGGTTGATTTTGACGCCTAAATCTTCGATTTCCCGTATCTCGCGGTCGATTATCGATGTCGGAAGCCTATAGGCCGGTATCCCGACCCTCAGCATTCCCCCCGCGACCGGAAGCGCTTCGTAGACCGTGACTTCGTAGCCTTCTAGGATAAGGTCGCGCGCGGCGGTGAGACCGCAGGGGCCGGAGCCGACCACCGCGATTTTTTCGGTGAATTTGCGCTCGGCCCGCTCGGGCGGCTGGTAGGGGGTTTCGTAAGCCTTGTCGGTTACGAAGCGCTTTAGCGCCCTTATGTCCAGGGGCTCGTCGAGATTTCCCCTGTTGCAGGCGTCCTCGCATCTGTGGTTGCAAATTCTTCCGCAAATGCCGGGGAAGGGGTTGTCGAGCTTTATCGTCCTCATGGCGGCTTCGTAGTCGCCGTTTCTTATGTGCGCGATGTACCCTTGGGCTCTTTGTCCGGCGGGGCACGCGTCCCTGCAAGGGCTGACGCCGATTTTATCTATCGCGTAGGCGTTGGGAACGGCTTGGGGATAGAGCTTGTGCGCGGCTTTTTGCCTCACCAGCCCCTCGTCGAATTTTCCGACTATCTCCACTGGGCAGGCTTTTTCGCAATCGCCGCACGCCGTGCATTTGGCGGGGTCGATGTAGCGGGGGCGTTTTCCCGTTTTTACGGTGAAAGCCCCTGCCGAGCCGGAGATGTCCAGTATGTCGGTGTTGGTCAGGACTTCGATGTTGAGGTGGCGGGCGGCGTCAACCAGTTTCGGGCTGATTGTGCACATCGCGCAGTCGTTGGTGGGGAAGGTCTTGTCGAGTTGGGCCATATGGCCGCCGATGGCGGAGCGCTTTTCTGCGAGGTAGACTTTGTACCCCGCTTCTGCGAGGTCGAGACTGGCCTGAATTCCGGCTATGCCGCCGCCTACTACCAGAACCGCTCCGACTTTGTTTGGGGAATTTTCAGGATCGTTAACCATTTCGTTCTCCCCGGCGGCGAAAAACGTCGACGGACCAAGGTTTGCGCCTTAGCCCGCCGACTTGTTTAAGCAAGGGAAATCAGCGGTTTTTGCCGGCCACGAAGGCGAATCTTCTCTCGGAGACCGTCTGCCCCTCGACGGCGTAGGCCTTTTCCTCGGACTGGCGGCGGTCCAGCTGCGCCATTACGACGGACTGGATCATGTCGCTTGTGAAATCGGTGGTGACGATGTCGTCGGCCATGTCCAGCATCTCCATGCCCGGCTGGTAGCCAGACCTGTAAAGGAGGGAGCCTGAAAGCGGGAGGACCAGCACGACGCTCACCGCCGAGTTGCGGAAGTCTTCCTGAATGAGCTCCAGGAGGCCCCTGCCGCCCTCTTCTATGTAGGGGAAGGTGGAGTGGAGCAAAACCACCATCGGGCGGCGCATGAGGATGCCGTCGCGTGCCTTGCGGACCTCGCTGATCTCATCGACTTCCACGTCTGGGCGGGCGTCCCTGAGGACCTTGCGGAGGGACTTGATTCTGCTTATGTCGGTGTCGATTATCAGTATCTCGCTTCTCGTTCCCATGGTTTCCTCCAGTGCCCCCTGAAGGGCGTTTATCTTTGCCTGGTTGCCTATATGTATAAGCATGCGCCGTGCCAACCGTAAAAAATCAATAAATACAATTAGTTATAAGCTATGCGGCGAGGAGGGGCGGCAGAAGGCGTTTTTTTGGGGCAAAATGCCACGGGAAAAATGCCCCGTGTCGTCTCCGGGAGGGTTTATTTGTAGTTAACTGCGTATTTTAGGGGAAAAACGGCGGGGCGTAATGCCCCATGGGGAAAATCGAGGCGTTTTTTTGAGGTGAAAACGGGGCAAAAGGCCCGTTTTTACTCCATGCCGAATTCTATCATCTTGCGGTAGAGGGTTTTGCGGTCGATGCCCAGTATTGCGGCGGCTTTGCTTTTCTGGTTGTCGCAGGCGCGCAGGACGAGGGCGATGTGGTCGCGCTCAAGTTCCAGTAGGGTTGGGAAGCGCTTTTGTTCGCTGGGTTTGTTTTTCAAAAGGTAGGCAGGAAGGCTTGAGGGGGTGAGGGAAGGGGAGTCTTCTATCACAACCGCCCGCTGGATTATGTTGTCGAGCTCTCTTATGTTGCCCGGAAAGTCGTAGCCCGAGAGTACGGCCAGGAAGGCGGGGGTTATCTCCTTGAAGACCTTGCGGGTTTTTGACGAGTGCTTTTGCACGAACATGCGGGCCAGGTCGGGGATGTCCTCCGGCCTCTCGCGCAGCGGCGGCAGGTGAAGCGGGAGGACCGAGAGCCTGTAGTAAAGGTCTTCGCGAAAGCGCCCCGCGCGTATCGCCTCGCCAAGGTCGGCGTTGGTGGCGGCTATTATCCTTGCGTCCACCTGCTTTACCGTTTCGCCTCCCACCGGTTTGATCTCGCGCTGCTGTATCACCCGCAAAAGCTTTGCCTGTATGCCGAGGCTGAGGTTTCCGATCTCGTCCAGAAAGAATGTCCCCCCGTCGGCGAGCTCGAAGAGGCCGCGCTTTGGGGCGGTGGCTCCGGTGAATGCGCCTTTTACGTGGCCGAAAAGTTCGCTTTCGAGGAGGGGTTCGGCAAGGGTCGAGCAGTCCACGGCGACGAATTCGTGGTCCTTGCGCGACGAGAGCTTGTAGATTATACGCGCCGCGACTTCTTTTCCCGTTCCGCTTTCGCCCGTTATCAGCACGTTGCCGTCCGTGCGGGCCACCTTCTCGATAAAGTTGTTTATCTCGCGCATGGCGGGGCTTTTGGATATGTAGAAGGAGTCGCTTTTAACAGCGCGCAGCTGGCGCCTAAGGTGTTCGTTCTCGAACCTTAGCCGCCGCCTCTCCTCCGCCCTGGCTGTTATTATGCGCACCTCCTGCGGGCTGAAGGGCTTTGGCATGTAGTCGTAAGCGCCCAGGCGGAACGCCTTAAGAACCGTCTCGACGGAGGGGTAGCCGGTTATGATGACTATTATTACCTCGGGGTCCGCGTCGCGCAGGCGGGTCAGAGTCTCCATCCCGTCAATGCCGGGCATTTTTAGGTCGAGAAAGACGATATCGAAGTTGCCGGCCTCGAAGCATTCCACGGCCTTCGCGCCGCTGTCCATCGTGACGGGCTCGTGGCCCATTCTCTTCAGGACTTTCGCCAGCCCCTCCCGTATTGACCGCTCGTCGTCCACTATCAGCGCGTTCACGGCAACTCTTCCTCGGCCACCGGCAGGACTACCGTGAAGATTGCCCCTCCTTCGGGGGGGCAGGCCACACGTATGTCGCCGCGGTGCATTTTCATGATGTTGTAAGAGAGGGAAAGGCCCAGGCCGGTACCCTTTCCGGGCTCTTTGGTCGTGAAGAACGGGTCGAAGATGCGGGCGACGACGTGGGGCGCAATGCCCGGCCCCGTGTCGGCTATCGCCACGCAGACCTCCTTTTGCGCAGGGGAGAAATATGTTTTTATCGAGAGGCCGCCTTCGCCCTCCATGGCGTCTACGGCATTGGTTATTATGTTGGTCAGCACCTGTTTTATCTGGCTCGGGTTTCCCGTGATAAGCGGAATGCCGTCGCAAAGGCCGAGGCTGACCTTTATGTTGTGGAAGTTGGCTTTGTTTCCCAGAAGCTGCATGCACTGCTCAACAGCGGCGTTTACGTCCACCGGCTCCTGATAGCGCTTTTTCTGGTGGGCGAAATCTAAAAGAGAGTTGACTATCTCCTTGCAGCGCCTTGCCTCCTGTACGATTCGGTCCACATCCTCGCGCTTGGGGTCCGAAAAATCCATATCTTCAAGGAGCATGCTCCCGAAAAGGAGGATTCCGCCGAGCGGGTTGTTTATCTCGTGCGCCACCCCCGCCGCCAGCTTGCCGAGCGAGGCCATTTTGTCGGCGTGGATTAGCTGCATCTGTACCTCTTCCAGCCGCCTCTCTATTTCGAGGTCTTCATGGCTCTGGAATATTGAAACGGTGCCGCTTTCGCGGCCCGCGAAGTCGCGCAGCAGGTGTACCGTGACGCAAACCGGTATCCTCTCCCTGTCTTTGGAGATGAGTATGATGTGATGGCGGTCTATAACTCCCGGCCCCCCGAAATCGTTCCCCTTGAGGAGCGCCATAATCTCGTGGCCTGAATTGCCGTCGTAAAGATCCTGTATATATTTGCCGCCCGTGATCTCTTGGCCCTCGTACCCTAAAAGCTGGCGCGCCCCCCTGCTAGCCATGCGGATTATCCCCTGCATGTCGGTGACGATAATGCCCACCGGCGAACCTTCCACCACCTCCCTGAAAAAACGCATGCCCTCCTCCAGCTCCGCGAGCTTTTCAAATTCGTGCGTGAAGTCATGAAGTTCGGCGCAGACCACGGGCTTGCCGGAGGCGGGTCTGTGGAGGGTGAGGCGCGCCTTGAAAAGGCGTGACGGGCAGAGCGGTATATCCATCCAGAAGGAGGTCTTTACCGACTCCTCGGGGCCAGAGAGGAGCGATTTTATCGCGGTTCTCACCGTGGCGGCGGCCTTCTCGCCGAGGCAGTCGAAAAAGTCGGCTTTGGCGGGATCTTCAATGTGGCTTATCGAAAGGTTTTCAAAGGCGCGGTTGGCGAAGATTATTCTACCCGTTTTCGCCCCGAAGGACGCCAATGGCGTCTCAATCGAGGACAAAAGGGCGCTGGCCAGCCAATCGGGAGGCGTTACGGCGGTTTTTTTCATTTCGTCCGTATGGGGGTCTTCCTTAAGCGCGGCTCTGATAAAACAACGGTATAAAATTATGCAAAAAAACTAAAGACCGGCTCGGCCGCGATAAAAAATTCCAAAAACACTTTGATTTAACTATACTATTAAAATCGTCCAAATCAACCCGTATTTAAAATCAGCCCCGAGAAGTGGCGGGAAAAAACCATGGCGCGTTGCCGAAACCGCAAAAAATAGAGTAAATTATTATCAGGGACTTTTTTAACCGTTGAGAGGCTTACCGATAGATGGCGGGACCTGACGGCATGGAAGAAGTCACCGGCCACTCCGATTGGGAGTCGGTGACCTGGAAAAGAGCGGCGTTCGCGGCCCTGGCTTCGGTGGTCGCGGTCGGCTTTGTTTATGTCAGGGCTGGAAAAATCGCTGAAGAGAGGGTTCATCTTATCGCCGAGGCCGCCCTTTCGCAGGCGGTCGAAGCCGTCCACCCCGCCGAAGGCAAATGCGAGGTTGCCGTAAAAACGCCCTTTGTCTTGCCCGAGTCGCAAAACCAGATCAAAGGCGGTTTTCGCATAAGGCTAGTTTCGGTTTACCCGATCAATCCCAAGAATACCGCTACGCCCGACGAGGCCGACGCACTACTCGCCCTGCGCATGGGGGCCGAACGTCGCGGCTGGCGCGCCGAGTCGGAGGAGTCGTCGACCTTTCACTACATGGCCCCGCTGCTTTCGGGACCTTCGTGCAGGGGCTGCCATAAAGATCAGGCGGCCCGCGATGGAGCGGTAGCGGGCGGAATAGTGGCCTCTTTCGACTCCACCAGCCTTGACAGCTTGGCGTATCGCCAAATAACCGGCTTCGGTCTTCTGGCGACGGCGCTTTTGGCCCTTGTGCTGGGATTTATCGTGATGAACTTGCGGCGTCTTGAGCATTCGATAAGAAAAGCCCATTACGCGATGCAAAATATCTCCGCAATCGACCCCATAACAAATCTTCTGACCAGGAAGAATTTTTTCGCTCAGGCCCACGCGGCCTGGAAAACACTTTGCGACGAGAGTTCCTACGGCAGCGTCATCCTGGTGGATATCGACCATTTCAAGAAGATAAACCACAAATACGGCTATCGGGCCGGCGACGTGATCTTGAGCCAGGTGGCCAAGGTGATCATGGAGCACGCAGGGCCGAAGGACATAATAGGCCGGTACGGGGGCGAGGAGTTCGTATGGCTAATGCCGGAGACGAATCAGGCTAAGGCCAAGGGCATCGCCGAAAAGATGCACGCCGCCCTCACGGGCTTTCCCCTGATTTTGCCGAACAACAGCCCTGTCAAAATAGCGGCCAGCATAGGGGTCGCTTCCTTTAGCGCGGGCAGGGGCGCTTATGTGGCGCCCTCGCTGGACAAGTGGATTGCCTCCGCCGACGAAGCGCTTCACCAGGCGATGAAGGGTGGGGGAAACAAGGTGGTGATCTACGCCCCGATGGAGGAAGCGGGCGGGTAGCTGCCGGCGTATTTCAGCCGAAGGTCCGCCCCTCTTTAAATTCACAGATAGCGAGAAGGGATTTCCATTTAATGGCGATAGGTTCCTCCACCCTTACGGGAATCAAGATCCTAGATCTCTCCATTCTCTTCCCCGGCCCATTCGCCACCCGCATTCTCGCTGATCTCGGAGCGGACGTGGTGAAGGTGGAGCCGCCCGGCGCAGGCGACCTGATGCGCGAGATGGAGCCGCGCGTCGGCGGCAAGTCGGTCTTTTTCGAGAACCTTAACCGCAACAAGAAAAGCGTCTGCCTTGACCTGAAAAATACCGCTGGGCGCGAGGCTTTTTTGAAAATGGCGGCTGGCGCCGACGTCATGGTGGAATCTTTCCGGCCCGGCGTTCTGGAGAGGCTGGGCGTGGGTTACGAGGCGGTTTCGGCGGCCAATCCCGGCCTTATCTTCTGCTCGGTAAACGG
>SRXB01000276.1 GCA_009724975.1 bacterium
CGATGTCGATTCCTGGCAGAATCCTGCGTTTGGCCATTTCATCCCTCAGGCGCAAGACAGGTGTTTGTCTTTTGAAGATTAAAATCCAAAAAATTCCCCATTATGGTCCATCACTGTTTTACGGAAGCGGTCCCCCTCATGGAGAGAGCCTCCAGAATATCCTCGCGGGAAACTTTTTCCCTTCCGCCCAGGTCGGCTATGGTGCGCGCGACCTTCAGGGTGCGGTTGTAAGCCCTGGCGCTCATGCCCAGCCGGTCCATGGCGTGCTCAAGGAGCTTGCCCGCCTCGGCGTCGTGCGCCGCCAGCCTCCTCGTCAGCGACGCCCCCATCTGGGCGTTGGTGAAGAGGCCGTGGGAGGAAAGCCTTTGGGCCGCCTTGCCCCTTGCCCTCTCCACCCTCTCCCTGATGGCGGAGGAAGGCTCCTCGCCCGCGCTTTCGCGGGCTATTTCGGCGTATTTCACCGCGCCCACCTCTATGCGTATGTCGAAGCGGTCCAAAAGGGGGCCGCTTATGCGTGAGGCGTAGCGCTCCACCGCCAGCGGCGGACAGGAGCAATGGCGGGTCGCGTCGCCAAGGTACCCGCAAGGGCATGGGTTCATCGCCGCCACCAGCATGAAGCGCGCCGGAAAGGTTACGGAACCCGCGGCCCTCACTATGTTCACTTCGCCCTCCTCAAGGGGCTGGCGCAAAAGCTCAAGGACGTTTCGCTTGAACTCCGGCAGCTCGTCGAGGAACAAGACCCCGTGGTGCGCCAGCGTGACCTCGCCGGGCCGGGGGTTTATCCCTCCCCCTATGAGCCCAGCGTCGGAAACGCTGTGGTGGGGAGCGCGAAAGGGCCTCGCCGCCACCAGAGGGACCTCGTCCGACAAGAGCCCCGCCACGCTGTAAATCCGGCTCGCCTCCACCGCCTCCTCCCAACTCATGGAGGGAAGTATGGTCGGTATGCGCTTTGCCAGCATCGTCTTGCCCGCGCCCGGGGGGCCGACCATCAGGAGGTTGTGGCCGCCCGCCGCGCAGATCTCAATAGCCCGCTTGGCCCTTTGCTGCCCCCTCACGTCGCTGAAATCGTCTCCGGGCCCCGAGGCCCGGGCGAAAATTGCGCCCGCGTCGATTTGGGCGGGCCTTGGGGAGCCGCCCCTCAGCTCCTCGACTATCTGCGAGAGGCTGTCGGCGGGAAAAATATCCAGCCCCTTTACCACCGCGGCCTCGGCGGCGTTGGCGCGGGGAACCACTATTCCCGAAAGGCCCAGCTCCCGCGCCTTGGCGGCCAGCGGCAACACTCCCCTCACGGGTCGCACCGCGCCGTCCAGCGAAAGCTCCCCCGCCACCATCAGCGAAGGGTCCGCCGAGAACCCCGAGTCGGGGTCGGCGGCCAGGACGGCCAGCGCCATCGGCAAATCGAAGGAGGATCCCTCCTTCTTCACGTCCGCCGGAGCTAGGTTAACCGTAACCCTGTACTGCGGAAACGAGAAGCCCGAATTCTTTATCGCCGCGCGGACCCTGTCGCGGCTCTCTTTCACAGCGCCGTCAGGGAGCCCGACAACCGAGAAGGACGGCAGCGCGCGCGCCACATCCACTTCCACGTCCACTCTCAGCGCCTCGACCCCCTGGACGCCGCCCGAGATTACCCTGGCCAGCATCCCCCCCTCCTTGAAACGCTTGCAACGGCGTCACCCTACTTAAAAGAAAAATAAAGGTCAAGGGGTGTGGCAACCTTCTTTCAACTCTTTTCTTTATTGTGATACCCTCCAGCCATGAAAAACGCCTCCAGATTCCCCGAAGGTTCGATAGCGCTGGTCGCCACCCCCCTTGGCAACCAAGGCGACATCACCATTCGCGCCAAGGAGATTTTGGAGCTGGCCGACCTGATTGCGGCGGAAGACACCCGCGTCACGGCCCGCCTCCTCTCCTCGCTAGGAATAAAAAAACCGCTCCTCTCCTACCACGACTTCAACGAGCGCCAGCGGGCCGCCGAACTAGTCGAAAGGGCGAAAAGGGGCCAGCGCGTGGCGATTGTGAGCGACGCGGGAACCCCGGGCATCTCCGACCCGGGCTTTGACGCGGTGAGGCTGGCGCGAAAAGAGGGACTGACGGTCTTTCCGGTGCCGGGGCCGAGCGCGGCGATGGCTTTTCTTTGCGCCAGCGGCCTTCCCACCGACGCTTTTTCCTTTCACGGCTTTTTGCCGGAAAAAAGCGGCAGGCGTCGCTCTTTTCTCGAAAAACTCCGCCAGCGCGAGGAGACGCAGGTTTTTTACGAATCGCCCAAGCGGGCGCTCTCCTCCCTAAAAGACGCCCTCGAAATCCTCGGCGACCGCGAAAGCTGCCTCGG
The DNA here is from genome assembly GCA_009724975.1 of bacterium. GTDB lineage: Bacteria > Desulfobacterota > Deferrisomatia > Deferrisomatales > BM512 > SCTA01. The sequence continues at coordinate 2,330 of SRXB01000276.1, forward strand.
GCGGGAGATGACAAAGGAATACGAGGAATTCCTCTACGGCCCCCTCTCCTCGATAATCGAAAAACTCTCCTCGCGGGAAAAAATTCTCGGAGAGATAGTCTTCGGCGTGCGCGGCTGGACCGGCGAGAATTATTCGAGCGAAAACGAGGTGGAGGAAGCGCTGGCGGCGGCGATAAGAAGCGGCGCGCCCCTCAGGGAAGCGTCAAAGGAGCTGGCGGCGCGCTTTAACATTAACGCAAAGGAGATCTACCGTCTCCTTAACGACAGAAAATCACCGGAATAAAGAGAGAAAGGCCAAAATGCCCCAAAAGAGCCAGTTCATAGGGAAACTTCACGAGGATTCCGAGGTCCACGACACCTTTCTCGTCCTCCAAAAGCAGCTCTCGCCCACAAGGCAGGGGCGAAGCTACCTTAGGGTGACCCTGGGCGACAAGAGCGGCCAGCTTGAGGCGAGGGTCTGGGAGGGGGCCGAGGAGCTGGCTTCGCGCTTCGAGAGCGGCGACCTGGTCTTCGTCACCGGCGTCGTCACCTCCTACCAGGGGGTGATACAGATAAAAGCCCAGTACATCGAAAAGGTCGAAGACCCGAAGGTGGACTGGTCGGCCTTCCTCCCCTCCTCCAAGCGCCCCGTGGCGGAGATGCAGGA
>SRXB01000602.1 GCA_009724975.1 bacterium
TCGTCCTCTTCCACCGTAGCGGTCACCGGGGTCGGCTGGGCTTTGGCGGTGGGCACATCATCCTGCACGGTGATGCTGAAGGCACCGGTGCCGGTCAGTTCCACGCTGTCGCCATCGGTATCGGTGGCGGTGAGCAGCTTGGTGAAGTCGATGCTGCTGACACTGCCGCCACCGGCCAGCTGCAGCGCGGTGTTCTCGTCATCCAGGCCATTGTCGACATGGTCGAGCTGGTCTTTCAGATCGAAGCTCCAGCTGCCGTTGCTGTTCACGGTGAGGGTGAACACCACGCGGTCGCCACCGTCCAGGCCGGGAGCCCCGGCATCGACATAGGCGGTCAGGGTGGAGCCGGAGAGGCTGTAGACCACGGCCTGGCCATTGGAGAGCAGGGCTGGCAGGTCGCCGGTATCCAGCTTGAGACCGATGCTGATGTTCTCGTCGGCGCCGGCATTGAACAGGGTGTTCAGTGCGCCGGCATTGCCGGAAGCTTCATCCTTGTTGACCGAGCCGTCTTCGTTGTTGCCGGTGGACAGGTCGCCACCCGCCCCGCCGGTCATGTCGTCCTCTTCCACCGTAGCGGTCACCGGGGTCGGCTGGGCTTTGGCGGTGGGCACATCATCCTGCACGGTGATGCTGAAGGCACCGGTGCCGGTCAGTTCCACGCTGTCGCCATCGGTATCG
>SRXB01000277.1 GCA_009724975.1 bacterium
GATTCGCTCAAACATGCTCAATCTCTTGAATGTCTTACGCCGGTCGCTTGGGCTCGAAGGGGGGATGGGAACGACGCTGGGTCGCTTGCGCTCCGAGCTCGCCCGATTGAAATCGGGCTCGAAGGTAAAATTTCTACATCCGAGCGCGAAGCGAGCCCCTCGTCCGTAAACCTAAGCGGCCCTTTCAACGAAGCAGTGAGCGGAGCGCGGTAAGGGCGGCGGCGGGTCTTAGCGCAGCGGGTGCCCGTCACGCCCAAGCCGAAGCGAGCGGTCGAACGAAGTGAGAGCTTTGTTGCAGGGCCGGTTTCTTGCCCACTTCTTTTAAAAGAAGTGGGGCCGGGTGAAGGGGCGGCCAGCCCCTTCAAGAATAAAAGCGCGTAGCGCAACAAGAATAGACCTGGATTCCCGCTTTCGCGGGAATGACGAAATAAGGCGGGGCGCGCCAAGCCCCGCAGATATAAATCATTTACCTTGTATTTGTTGGGTATCGCTGACGCTCCACCCAACCTACGGGCTCACCTTGTGCGCGTAATTCCCTTCCAGTTCCCATGGTTTGGCCATCCAGTTCCGCGGGAAGTAGCCAAGGCCATTTGATAAAATCTTAATGCGCCACTCTCGACATTCAAGCCGCGCAGGCCGGATTGGGCGTCGGCGATGCCCAATAAAAAAGGGAGCCTTTCGGCTCCCTTTTTCGCTTATCTGGTGCTGGCTTTCCGGTTTAGAGCTTGAAGAGAAGGTCGCTGTAGACCGGAACGGGCCAGATGTCCCTGGGAAGAAGGGCTTCGAGGGCGTCGATGTCGCCGCGAAGGGCTGTGCAGGCGGTGAAGACCTTGTCGCGGTAGGATTTGGCCTGCTTTTCCACGTTCCAGATGCCCTGAGCCTCCTTGGTGGCGGCCTCAAGGGTCTTGAGGTTCTTGTAGGCGGATTTCAAAAGCGCGCCGACCTCGGCGAGGATGGCCTTTTGCACTTCGCCGTATTCGCCGCTGGCGGCCGCCGAGCTTCCCAGCTCTTCCATGTAGCGCATGACGGCGGGCAGGTACTGGCGCTTGACCATCTGGATGGCGGTCTGCGCTTCGATGTTGATGTGTTTGGAGTATTGCTCGACGTAGATGTCGTAGCGGGAGTGGAGCTCTTCCTTGGAGAGGACGCCGTATTTGCTGAAAAGCTCCATCGCCTTGGGGGTGACGAAGGCCTTGAGGGCGTCAACGGAGTTGCGCACGTTGGGCAGGCCGCGCTTTTTGGCTTCCTTGGCCCACTCTTCGGAGTAGTTGTTGCCGTTGAAGATGATGCGGCCGTGGTCTTTCATCGTGTCTTTGATGAGGGCCACGATCTCCTTGTTTACGTCCTTGGCTTTTTCCAGGCGCCTGGCTATCTGGTCGAGCGCTTCGGCGACGATGGTGTTGAGGGCGACGTTGGGGCCGGAGACCGACTGCGAGGAGCCGACCATGCGGAACTCGAACTTGTTGCCGGTGAAGGCGAAGGGCGAGGTGCGGTTGCGGTCGGTGTTGTCCTTGGGAAGGTCGGGCAGGGTGTCGACGCCGATCTTGACGAAGGCCTTTTCCTTGGCGGTGTTTTTCTGGCCCGCCGCTATCTTTATGAAGATGTCGGCAAGCTCGTCGCCGAGGAAGACCGAGATTATCGCCGGAGGAGCTTCGTTCGCGCCCAGGCGGTGGTCGTTGCCGGAGGAGGCGCAGGTGGCGCGCATGATGTCGGCGTGGGTGTCGACGGCTTTCAGCAGGGCGCAGATGAAGACGAGGAACTGCGCGTTGTCGTGGGGGGTGTGGCCCGGTTCGAGGAGGTTGAGGCCGGTGTCGGTGGAGAGCGACCAGTTGTTGTGCTTGCCCGAGCCGTTGATGCCCGCGTAGGGCTTCTCGTGGAGGAGGCAGAACATGTCGTGGCGCAGGGCCACCTTCTGCATCGTCTCCATTACGAGCTGGTTGTGGTCGGCGGAGATGTTGGTTGTGGAGAAGACGGGGGCCATCTCGTACTGGGCTGGGGCGACCTCGTTGTGCTTGGTCTTGGAGGAGATGCCCATCTTCCAGAGTTCGAGGTCGAGGTCTTTCATGTAGTCGGCTACGCGGTCCTTGATGGGGCCGAAGTACTGGTCCTCAAGTTCCTGCCCCTTGGGGCCGGGCGCGCCGAAGAGGGTGCGACCGCAGGCGATGAGGTCTAGCCTCTCCTGGTAGTATTCGAGGTCCACGAGGAAGTATTCCTGCTCGGGGCCGACGGTGGAGATGACGCGGGTGGCGGTGGTGTCGCCCATGGCGCGAAGGACGCGCAGGGCCTGGTCGGAAACCGCCTTCATCGAGCGCAGGAGCGGGGTCTTCTTGTCGAGCGCCTCGCCGTTGTAGGAGCAAAAGGCGGTGGGGATGCAAAGGGTTACGTCGCCGCTGGCGTCTTCCTTCAAAAAGGCGGGGGAGGTGGCGTCCCAGGCGGTGTAGCCGCGCGCCTCAAAGGTGGCGCGAAGGCCGCCGCTGGGGAAGGAGGAGGCGTCAGGCTCGCCCTGGATGAGCTGCTTGCCGGAGAACTCCATTATCACGCCGCCGTCGTCGGTGGGGGAGATGAAGGAGTCGTGCTTTTCGGCGGTGGAGCCGGTGAGGGGCTGGAACCAGTGTGTGTAATGGGTTGCGCCTCGCTCAAGGGCCCAGTCCTTCATCGCGTTGGCGACGATGGCCGCGACCTCGGGCCTAAGGGGGAGGCCCTTTTCTATGGTCTGCTTGAGGGCCTTGTATGTCTCCTTGGGAAGGCGCTCTTTCATCACCTTCTCGTTGAAGACGTTGCTTCCGAAAACTTCGGGCACGTTCATTTCGCTCATATTCGCGCTCTCCTTGCTTTGCGGCTTTGACCGCGTAACCGGTTGTAATTAAAGGGTTATTTTATTTCTTATTACAATTTTGCAACTATCTGCTTTCGATTTTGTCCATCATCCGCTTTTTTATGCCGCCCGGGCAAGGGGTTAA
>SRXB01000278.1 GCA_009724975.1 bacterium
GGGCGCTCGGCGCAGTTCGGCAGTGCGAACCTCAACCTCGTCTCAATCGGCTCCACGAAAATAGCCGCCTTCTGGGTGCACCGCGACCCGGGCATCCAGCTGGTGCTTATGGGCGCTCTGATTTTGACCCTGGGAACTTTCTGGGCGCTGTGGGGATACCTTACGCGCTCGGGCTATAACGACTAGAGGCGGGAAATTGCGGCGGGCAGGGGCTTTGGCCCCCCGCCCGCCCGGGCAAGGCCCGAATGAAGTTCGGGAGAGAAAAAGACGCGGCGTCTTTACGCTGCGGCCCTGCACCCCCTTTCCGGGTTGATCTGGAAAATTCCCTCAAGCTCAAGGAGAGAACGCAGCATCCGCTCTCCCCTGGCATCCACCATAGTGAACTCAACTCCCACCGTATAGCCGCCCACAACGTTCTGCAAAATGTGCGCAACCCTTCCAGCGGCCCGTATAACCCCGCGCTCCACCACCATCAAAAGCTCAAGCTCGGTGCCCACACCGATCGGATGGCTGCTTTTGAAGGCGACGCCGCCAAAGCCGATGTCGCCGGATTTCACAAGCCCCTCCATGCCGTCGCTCACCCTTCTCACCAGCATGGAACAGGGCTCGGAGAGCCTTTCGGAACTTCTAGCGTTGCAGTGACTATTGAAATCCATCTTTGAAAGCCTCCTTGGTTTTCCCTTTACGCGGCGGCCGAGCCAAGCTCGTCGCAAAGCCTCTTCGCTTCGCCGCAAAGGTCCAGTTTAAGCAAAAGATAGTGCTGGCCTGGCTTTTTGAGCACCGAAACAACCTCCTCGGGGCTCACCATGACGACATCCTTGCCGCTAACGGCCAGCATCCTCCCGGAAAAAGGATTTTCCACCCCCTCGCGCTCCCTTAAGTGTTTGGCCACCTTCTTCAGGGCCTTCACCGAGATTCCCTCGGCGCGCAGGCGTCTTATTACGCGAAGGGCGACAAGATCGGAAAAGCTGTACTTGCGCCGGTTGCCCGTACCCCTTCCGCCGGACTCGATGGAGGGGCGCAAAAGGCCGCTTCTTTCCCACACGTGCAGGGTTATGCGGCTTACGCCGGTAAGACGTTCGACCTCGGTCGAGCCGAAGGCGGCGCGGCGGATGCCCCCCTCCACTTCAACGCCCCCAAAAGCGCTTTTTTCTCGACCAGATTTTTTATTCAACAAAAATTCCCTTTTGATACATGATGTTTTGTAATTTTAGTTTATATACTTAAACTAAATTTTCGCAATACACAAAATATGGCGCAACTACAACGCAAGGGACCCGACAACTTGTGAAAGGGATAAAAACCGGCCTAAAAAATCCTTAAATAGCTCCCATTCGCCCTTAGCACTTGCCAATTTCCCAAAGATTGAAGAAAATCATCGGTCGGTAGCCGTCTCTAACGAAAGGAAAAGGCAAGTGGGGAATATTGTTTTTCGCGCAGCAGCAGCCCTGGGGGCGCTCCTCTGCCTTCCGGCGCTCGCCATTGCGGGCGACGAATGGGTGGCCAATTCCGCCAACGCACCGGTCCTTATCCCGCCCTTCTCCCGACAGGTCTTCGCCGGAGAGGTTTTTCGGGTGGTTCCGGTGCAAAATCAGGCTTTCAGGCTGATGTTCGACGGCGGGGAGCGCGGCGGCGTGGTGATAGCGATGCCGGAGAGGGAATTAAAGGCCTTCGCCGGCAAAGAGGTTTTGCAGAGCAAAAAACCTTTGGTCTTCAAGTATTCCAAAGACGAAATCGGCTCCGTGGCCCTGCGCGTCTTCACCGGCGCGGGGACGCTGAGCGCCGAAATCGACCCAATGGAGGAGAAGATTCTCTCCGAAGGCGAGAAGGCCGAGTTCAGGATGACGCCGGGCAAAGAGGCTTTCGCGCGGTTCGTCAACGTTTCGGACTTTAGAACGATATTCACCTACGAATTTTTCAGCGGCGAAACCTCGATGAGCAAAGACCCAGCCCGCGTGCGCACCCTCACCCTCGACTTCAAGGGAAACGACAAGGAAAAAACCTGGGATTGCGAGGGCGACAAGATGACGGTGACCGTCTACAAGGGGAAGGTGCTCGTGAAAGCGGGGCAGCCCTTTCTGGCGCCAGCCGCCGGAGCCGCAGGCGCGGCCAAAAACTAGCCCGAAAGGTTTTTTTCGACAAAAGCCCTGAATTCCGGAAAATGCTTCTTGAAAACGTCCAGGTCCTGCTGGTTGTCCACATCCAGCGCGCCGAACGAAGTTTTCGGACACCAGGCCCTGACCTTTGTCCCGAAAATCTCCCCCACCGCCCTCTCGAACGCCCCCACGGGAGCGAAACCCGATAGCCTTCTTGCAAGCCAGCGAAGACCGAACCTGTCGCACTTGAGCCCCATTTGCCCGAAGAAGCTCAGCCATATAAGGGTCGGGCGGCTGGAGGCGGTACGCATTATCTCCCCCACCAGCCTGAAATAATTTAAAAGATGGCGCTGGTAGCGCAATTCGTAGATTTTTCTGAGGTGGTGGATATTTTTCACCTCCTCAAGGTTCACTATCATCATGTTGGCGATGCGTCCGGTGAATTCCCTGAAATAGATACATCCCATGTGTATGCCGTAAACCTCGAAGGGCAAGAGCGAAGATTGCGGCGAGAAGGCGACGGTGCAATCGACTACGCGGTAGTCGCTCTTTTGGATGAAGTTCTCTATCTCGGTCGGGGTCAAAAGGGGCATGTCGCCCGAGAGGACCAGCGCGTAGGGGGTGCGCGATTCCTTTCGGGCCCTCTCGTAGCCCAGCATAACATTCTCCACAAGGTTGGAGCCCTGCTTTATGGTCACAGCCCTGCCACGCCCGTAATCCTCCACGCTTTTTTTCAGGTAAGCCTCCTGCCCCACCACGTAAATGTCGCCGATTGACGGGGAATTCACGAGAGCTTCAACAACCATGGCCACCAAAGGCTTGCCGTCGAGCCGAAGCATCGCCTTGCC
>SRXB01000603.1 GCA_009724975.1 bacterium
ATTAACTGAATGAACCAAAATAGCGCATCGGGCGTCCAACTGTCCACAACCACCGGTTGACCGTATTGCTAATCAAGAGTAGTATGCGCCCTTCCGTTCCCAAGCCAAAAAAAGGCAGGGATGAAAGGCATATTTTTTCCGCTGAACGCGGGATTTTTCCAAGGAGACAGTCTGATAATGAAAAAAATCGCCCTCATGACCGCGCTTGCCGCGACATTAGCCCTTTGCCTCGCTTCCGCGCCCTTAGCGGCGGAGGAAAAACCGGCGGCGGACGCCAAAACCATGAAAGAGGCCCACATGGGCGTCTCCAAAGGGGCTCCCAAGGAAGCCGCTAAAGGACCCGAGATCAACCCCGGCGCGCCGGTGGCCATTGTCAACGGCTCCCCCCTTACCCGCGCCGAGTACAACCGCGCCATGGCGCAGTATATAGAGAAGCTGAGCCGTCAGACCGGCGGCAAGCACACCACCAAGATAGATCCCAACGACCAGATGAAGGTCGATGTCCTTGAGGATATGGTAAAGGCCGAGGTCTTTTACCAGGAGGCCAAGAAAACCCCCAAGAGCGATCTTGAAGAGAGGGTCAACGCCGAGTTTGACAAGCTCAAAAAGCGCTATCCTGGCGAAGCTGAATTCGCGGACGCGATGAAAAAGAGCGAATATGACGAAAAA
>SRXB01000035.1 GCA_009724975.1 bacterium
CCCGACGTGGATATAGAGGGGCTGGCCCTCACGGCCACCGCCTCCGATTTCAGGGCCAAGGAGTTTCCCCTCGGGGATTTGGCGCTCAAGGCCGACTACCCCGCGCCCAAAAGCGCCGCAAAGACCTTCGGCGTCAGCGCCGAGGCGGCGGGAGGCGCTTTGAAGGCCATCCTCCTTCGGGAAATGAAGGAGAACGCTCCCGTTAAAATCCATGGCGAGGCCGACGGCTACGACCTTGCGGCGCTAAAGGCACTTTCGCCCCAGATAACCGGCGGCGCGCTCGACGCCTCTTTCGATGTTACCCTCGCCCCTTCGCCCGACGGCTCCTTCAAGGCGGAGAACGCCTCGGTAGAGCGCCTGACTGGCAAAATCGCCGGATTTGAAACCGCCGCCGCCGGGAAGCTTCCCCCCGTGACCTTCAGCGGCTTCTCCAAAGACGGGACCCTCAACCTCTCAGCCGCCACCGAGGGTTTGAAGATCGAAAACGCGCAGGTGGAGCAGTCCAGCCTGAGGTGGAAAGCCAGAGCGGCGCTGGACAAGCTCTCGACAAACATCTTCAGGGGTGGCGAGCTTCCTTTCGAGGCCGACTTCTCCGGCAATGTGGAGGCCGCGGGCGCGCAGGGGAAACTTGCCACTCTTTCGGGGGAAGGCGAGTACCGCCTTGTCCGCGCCAAAGGGCTCAAGCCATTCGGCGGCCCCTTCAAGTTCATGGGAGATTCCGAGGCGGTGCTCTTTGAGCTCTCCCGAGGTGAGAGCGTGGAGGCGAGAGGGGCTTACTCCTTCAAAAAGGGGCTGAACGCGGCGCTTTTGCTGAGCGGCGCGCTTTTGGAGGAATGGCCCGAGGCTAAAGAGGGGAAAACTCCGGTGACGGGAGCGGTTACCGGCAGGGTTGAGGTGCTTTGGGGGCCGCAGAGCGGATTTTCGGCAAAGGCGCTCATTCCGGAGCTCTCGGTCAGGAGCGAATTCGTGAACGTGAAAAACCGCGAACCGCTCCGCGCAACCTTCGCCGATTCAACCCTTGCCCTTGAGTCGTTCATAATCAGCGGCGAGGGAATGGACCTTTCCTTATCCGGCAAGGTGAAACCCGGCGCTTTTTACGACGTGAGAGTCGGCGGCAAGGCGGACTTGGGCCTTATTCTCGATAGGGTGGAGGGAGTTGAGGACGCCTCGGGGGTCGCCGTGGTCGACGGGGTAATCTCGGGCAACTGGGATGACCCGCTGATGCACGGCTATCTGGAGATTCCTGGCTTTAGCAGCGTTAAGCTAAAAAAGGTGGCCTTTCCCTTCGAAGATATCCGGATGAAGGTCTCCTTCGAGAACGGCAACAGCCTTTTCCTTGAGAAGCTGGACGCTAAATTCGCGCGCGGCACCATCCACGGCGAGGGTACGGTTGGGCTCTCTAACTTCATGCCCGAAGACCTTCGCATCTTCGTGGAGGCCCGCGACGTCGATTACGAGTTCCCAAAGGAGGTCAAATACCTCTTCGACGGCGATTTCCTCGTAACCGGAAAACCAAAGGCACCCGACGTGCGCGGCGAGGTCAGGCTGAAGAACTTCTCCTTCCGCCAGCGGCTGAAGTGGCGCACGAGCATCCTCAACATGATAGGCGGCCACAAGGCCGAGCAGAAGGTTACCGATTCGCTTGAGGAGCGGCCCTTCGTCGACATCGCCATCTCCGGCAGGGACAACCTCAAGGTGGAGAACAACCTGGGCGAGTTCCTCTTCGGCGTGGATCTTCGCGTGAGGGGAAGGCTTCCCTCGCCAGAGCTTATCGGCGAGGTCAGCACAAGGGAGGGCTTCATACGCTTTCGCGGGCGCGAGTACGAACTTATGCGCTCCAAGGTCGAGTTCCTCGGCGACACCGGCGCGGGGGCTATAATCGACGCCGCCGCCACCACAACGGTGGGGCAATATACCGTTACCCTCTCCGCCGAGGGGCCGCTGAGCGATTTTCGGGTCGAGATGAGTAGCGAACCGGCTCTCCAGAGGCAGGACATCATCTCCCTGCTCGCCCTCGGTACAACCTCCGAAAACGTCAGCACCGGCGACGTCACCGCTTACGAGGCCACGAACGTCCTCACCGGCGGCATACAGGACGAACTTGAGAATCAGGCCAACGAAGTCCTCGGGATAGACCAGTTCCACATAGACCCCGCCTACTCAGAGGCTATGCAGTCTACCGTCCCGCGCATAACGGTCGCCAAGGCGCTGGGGGAATCTCTCTACGCCCGCTACGGCGTACTCATGGGAGCCCAGCCCGAGCAGGGGCTTTCGCTAGAATACACCTTAAGCCCGGGGGTGCTCCTTTCCGGCGCGTGGTCCGACCAGGGCAAGCAGGCTGAGGGCGCCTTCAGCGGTGAACTGCGCTTTAGGGTGACCTTCCGATGAAAAAGGCGGCGCTTTGCCTTATTTTGATCCTCTTCGTGGCGGCCCTCGCCCTCGGCGCGCCCATAACCCCGCCGCCGCGAAATCCCCAGGGGCTGAAAATAATCTCGGTGGAGGTCAAAAACGACTCCATAACCCCCGACAGCGAAGTGAAGCGGCTGATTACGACAAGGGTCGGCGACCTTTACGACTCCCGCGTCGTGGATTCCCAGCTGAACCTCCTCTCGCGCCTCGCTGGGGTGAAGAACGTGGTCGTCTCCTTTTCGGAAGAGGAAGGCGGGATACGCCTCTCCTACGAGGTGATAGCCGAGCCGCTGATTCGCAAAATAACCTTCGAGGGGGTGACGGCGCTCGACACCGACCGCGTGGCGGCGCGCCTCTCCACCAAGGTTGACGACCCCGTCTACCTCCCCTTCGTGGAGGCCGACCGCAAGGAGATTGAGCGCCTTTATGCCCAGATAGGCTATTTCGAGGCTAAAGTATCCACCGTCGTCGAGCCCACCCAGTACAAAAACTGGGTGGCGGCGAAATTCACAGTAGACGAGGGGCGGCGGGCGGTGATAACCGGCTACGGCGATATGGGCGAGAGCGAGAAGGTAGGGCTTGGCCGCGTCCTTGGGTGGCTCGGGATGAAAAAGGGGTCACCGGCCTCCGCCACGGCGCTTCGCGAGGGCGTCGAAAAGCTGATGGCCCAAATCCATCGCCATGATTACCCCGAAGCTGTGATGAACGGGGCGGCGCTGGTCGAATCGGGGGAGGGAAGGGACCTTGTGCTGCCCCTTTCGCTTGGCCTGCACACCGTAATCTCCCTTCAGGCCGACGACGGCCTCTCCAAAGCCGAGTTCTACGATATCCTGAAGATGCGCTTTGGCGAAGCTATTACCGAGCAGTGGCTGGCGCAGATGCAAAAAGCGCTGGCCGAGGCCCTTTACGAGAAGGGTTACGCCCTCGCGGAGGTAAAATACTCCGACGAGGTGGGCGAGGCTACGCGAAAGATTGTCTTTACCGTGAAAGCCGGGCCGGAGACGGTGCTTAAAGAGGTGCGCTTTACCGGAAACGCAAGGGTCGACTCCGAATCGCTCAGAAAGAGGCTCACCGCGCTCGATTCCGGCTTTTTCTCCGACCCCCCCTACATTCGGGGCGAGCTTGAGAAGGCCCTTTCCGCGCTGGAGGGCTTTTACGCCTCGATGGGAATGGTGACGGCGAAGGCCGAGATAGGCGAGGTCTCCATTTCGGCCGATGGGGACGCCGTGGCTGAGATACGGGTCGAGGAGGGCGATATTTACAGGTTCGGAGCCCTTTCTTTCGAGACTGACGGCTCCATTTCGCCCGAGGAGGCGCTTTTGGCCTCCGAACTGGTGGAGGGCGATTCCGCCGCCCCAGGGAAGATCGACAGGGCGAGGGTGGCCCTTACCGCCGAGCTCTCCCGTCGGGGCCACCTCGGCGGGCAGGTCAAGGTTAAGACCTCGATAGACGCCGCCAATAAGCGCGTCGGCACAACCTTTTCCATAACCGGCGGGCCCAAAAGCCGCTTCGGGACCGTGGTGGTTAGCGGCAACGCCCGCACCTTGCCACACGTCATACTCAGGGAGCTAACTTTCAAAAGCGGCGAGGCCTGGAACCCCGAAGAGATTTTGATAAGCCAGCGAAAGCTCTTTCGCCTTGGCTTTTTCCAGGACGTGCGCATCGAGGCGCTTCCCGCCGACAGGGAGGGCGAATCGGTGCCGGTTGTGGTGAAGGTGAGGGAGCGGAACACCGGCCACCTCGACTACGGCTTCGGCTACGGGACCGAAGAGGGGCCGATGGCCTTCATCGAGATGGGCCACTCCAACGTCGTGGGTACCGGCAGGTCGCTCCTTTTGCGCATGGAGGCGAGGGGCAAGGACACCAGCGCCTCCATAAACTACAAGATGCCGTGGATTTTCGAGGAGCCCTACGATCTTCGCCTTAGCTTCATAACACAGCACCTCGTCAAAGAGAGCTATTCGCTTGAGTCGATGGCCGTCCAGACCTGGCTCGACCATGAGTTCGACCGCTTTACCAAGGGGTCGGTCCTCTACACTGTCGAGCGCAACCTCCTCACCGACGTCGCGCCCGGGGTCACCGTCACCGACGAGGGGGCTAATGACTATTTCCTGAGCGCAATCGGCCCCATTCTCATACGCGACACCCGCGACGACCAGTTCAACCCCAAAAGCGGCGCGCGCCACACCGCCGAGGTGCAGGTTGCGGCCCCCTTCCTCTGGTCCGACATAGGTTTCGTGCGCTATCAGGCCTCCACCTCCGGCTTTTTCGGGGTTGGCCCCTTCACCGTGGCGCTTCTGGCCAGGGGCGGTTACGCCGAGACGATAGGCAACACCACCGAGCTGCCCATAGACAAACGCTTCTTCCTGGGTGGACGTTCTACGGTGCGCGGCTTCGAGCGCGATTCCATCGGACCCCTCGGAAGCGACGGCTCCCCCGCGGGCGGCGACCTCATGGTGAACCTTAAGGCCGAGGCGCGCTTCATAATAACGGGGAAGGTCGGGGGTACGGTATTTTGGGACGCGGGGCAGGTGTGGCTCTCACGCGAGGAGTCGGTGGACCCGATAAACGACCTTCGCAACGCCGCTGGTTTCGGTTTTCGCTACATAACCCCAGTCGGCCCGATCTCCCTCGACATAGGCTTCAAGCTTGACCGCAAGGAGGGCGAATCTCCGAGCGAGTGGAATTTCACTATAGGTAACGTGTTCTGATGGGAAAAATTATCTTCGTCACCGGCGGAACCAGAAGCGGCAAGAGCGCCTTCGCCCAGAAAAGCGCCGAGTCCTTCGCCGGGAAACTTCTTTACATAGCCACAGCCGAGCCTCGCGACGGCGAGATGGCCGAGCGCATAAAAAAGCACCAACTGGCACGTGGCCAGAGGTGGGAGACCGCCGAGGAGCCGCTCAATTTGTTGCTCCCCTTAAAGGGGGCTTCAAATTACGGCTGCGCGCTGTTAGACTGCCTCACCCTCTGGACCTCCAACCTCATGGAGGCTTACGGGGAGGACGACGAAGGGATAATGGCCGAGGCGCAAAAGCTGGCCGACGCGCTAAAAGAGTGCGGTGGCAACGTGGTGGTTGTTACGGGCGAGGTGGGGCTCGGGATAGTTCCGGCTGACCCCGTTTCCAGGCGCTTTCGGGATTTGGCGGGGCTTATCAACCAGAAAATCGCCTCCGTCTCCGACGAAGCCTATTTCGTGGTCGCCGGAAAGGCGCTGAGACTCTCTTGACCCTGTTTTTTAGGAAGTGAATTTTGCTGGAAGAACTGAAAAAACTCATCACAGAGGTAAAACCCGTCGACAAGAGCATTGAGCCCGCCATAAGGGCCAGGCTCGCCGACCTGACAAAGCCCCTTGGCAGCCTCGGGCTTTTGGAGGAGATAGCCCTTAGGGCGGCGCTGGTCCAGGGGGTGGTGAAGCCGAAAATCGGCCCGAAAAAGATATTCACCATGGCGGCGGATCACGGGGTCTCCCGCGACGGCGTATCGGCCTATCCAAGGGAGGTGACTCCCCAGATGGTGCTGAACTTCCTCGGCGGCGGCGCGGCGATCAACGTACTTGCGCGCCACGCGGGGGCCTCTCTGGCGGTGGTTGACATGGGGGTCGATTATGATTTCCCCCCAAACACCGCCCTTATCGACGGCAAAATCGCCAAAGGGACTAAAAACTTCACCCAGGGACCGGCGATGAGCAGGGAGGAGGCCGCGCGTGCTATTATTTTCGGCGCGGCGCTCGCCCAAGGGGCCGTTGAGGAGGGTTATTCAATTATCGGAGCCGGAGAGATGGGAATAGGCAACACCACCTCGGCTTCGGCGATTCTCGCCTCCTTTTCCGGCCTTCACCCCTCCGAGGTGGTGGGGCGCGGCACCGGAGTAGATGAAGAGGGGCTCAGGCGCAAGGCCGCTGCGGTACAGAAGGCCCTTGAGGTCAACCGCCCCGATCCCGCCGACCCGCTCGATGTGCTGGCGAAGGTCGGCGGCTTCGAGATAGCGGGAATGGCCGGCATTTACCTGGGCGCGGCGAGCCGTGGCGCCATAGCTGTGGCGGACGGCTTCATCTCGACCTCGGCGGCGCTTGTGGCGGTGAGGCTATGCCCGGCCCTTGAGGATTATCTCTTTCTGGCGCACGTCAGCGAGGAGAGGGGCCATGCCAGAATGCTTGAGCTTTTCAAAAATCGCGCAATACTTGACCTCGGCATGCGCCTTGGCGAGGGAACCGGCGCGGCGCTGGCCTTCGGCGTGATAGAGGCGGGGGCCAAGATACTCTCCGAAATGGCAACTTTCAGCGAGGCCGGTGTTTCCGGCAAGGAGTAGCGGTTGGGTTCGCGTTTTGTAAACGCATTCAACTTTCTGACCGTTCTTCCCCTCTTCAGGGCGAGGGAGGTCGGCCCCGAGGAGATGGGACGCTCCATGGCGGCGTTTCCGCTGGTGGGGCTTGTCCTTGGCGTCATTGCGGCGCTTTTGCACCTCTTCGTCACCTCGCTCTTTTCGCCTCTGGTAGAGGGCGGCCTTCTCGTCGTCTTCTTTTTCTGGGCCACCGGCGGTCTCCACATGGACGGCGTGGCCGATACCGTGGACGGCATGATGAGCGGCAAGGGGCGCGAAAGGGCCCTTGAGATAATGAAAGACTCCCGCACCGGAGCCCACGGCGCGGCGGCGGTGGCTTTGGCGGCGCTTTTGAAGGTCGCGGCCTTCAGCGAGCTTCCTTACGAGGCCAAATTGCCCTCGCTCGTGGTATTTCCGGTCATAGCGAGGGGGCTTATGCCCTTCATGGCCTACGGGGCAAAGTACGCGCGCCCCTCCGGCGGCCTCGGAGCGCTCTTCACCGAGCACGTGAAGGCCCCGACCCTCTACATATCCATGGTCTTGACCCTCCTCATCTCGCTGGCCGCAGGCTATTCCGGCGTCTTCGCCTTTTTCGTCGCCTGGGCGTGGGTCGCCTTCCTTAAAAACCGCTTCCACTCCAAGCTGGGCGGCATCACCGGCGACACTCTCGGGTTCACCGAGGAGACTGGCGAGATAGCCGCCCTCCTCGCAATGCAGGTGTTTTACTTTTTCTGATGTACAAAGCTTCAAACACAACCGAACTCATCCTCGTCCGCCACGGAGAGACACTCCTCAAGGACGCCCTCCTTGGCCGCACCGACGCGCCCCTCTCAATACAGGGGAGGGAGACGATAAACAATGTGGCCAACCGTCTCGCGGGGGAGCGGTTATGCGCCATCTATTCTTCCGACCTTCGGCGCGCCTGCCAAAGCGCCGAGATAATAGCCCATGGGCGAAACCTCCCCATCGTGGAGGTTCCCGCGCTTCGCGAGATGAACATGGGCAAGTGGGACGGCAGGAGTTTTGGCGAGATAATGCAAAGCGAGCCCGAGGCTTTGGGGCGCTTCTGGTCTGATGTTGAAAACCAGCGCGCACCGGCTGGCGAAAGCCTTTCCGACCTTAAGGGGCGCGTTTTGCCCTGCCTTAAAGAGATAGTGAAGCGCCACGTGGGCGAGAGGATTTGCGTGGTGGCGCACGGCGGGGTGAACAGGGTGATTCTCTTTGAAGCCCTGGGTCTTTCGCTGGCCAATTACTATTCGGTCGAGCAAAAATACGGCGCGCTCAACCGCATACGCTACTTCGGCGACGGCAACTCGCTTGTCGCGCTGGTCAACGGCTGACCTTTTTTCCGAGCCTCTGGCGAAGCTTTTCGATTTTTTCCCTGTCCTTCGGATGCCACGGGGTTTTTGAGAGGGCAACCTCCATCAGCTCAAGGGCCTCGGAGATTTCGCCTCCGGCGCGCTTTGCCGCCTTCGCCCCTTCGATGAGGTAAAAGGGCTCGGCGGGGTTCTTTTCGTGAAGAGAAAGGCAAAGCCTCGCCGCCTCTTTTGCCTCGCCCCTCTTTCGCAAAAGCCTTGAAAGCTCCTTTGCAGCCGCAAGGGTTTCCCCCGCCCCAAGGCCGAGGCCAAGAGCCTTCCTCAACTGTTCGAGGGCCTTTTCGCCGTGGCCGCGCCTTGCGTTGAAGACGCCGAGGTTTGCCAGCGCCGTGGGGCCGCAGGCGAAAGCGGGGTCGGCGAGGTGGTCAAGAAGGAGCGCCAGTGTCAATATGTCCAGCGAGTTATGCCAAAAGACCTCGCCCATTCTCCCGCTTTTACCGCGAAGTGAAAATTCCCGCCAGACGGCGGGAATATCGCGTCCGGCTATGTCGCCCTCCCTAACAAACCCCAGCAGTTCGCGCTCAAGGGTCTGCAATTTCGCGTCGCGGCAATCTTTGCGAAAGATTTTGCGGCAAAACTTCAAAAGATCTAGGTGGGGCAGGTTTTTAAAGGGGGTGGGAATCGAGTGGACCCGAAGTCTCTCCTCAATAACCGGCAGGTCGAAGTTGGCTCCGTTGTAGGTGACTATAGCGCGGCAGGTCTTAACCTCGGCGGCGGCGTCGAGGAGCGTTTCGGCTTCCGAGGCGGCGCTTTCCATGAAAAAGCGGCGGACCAAAAAGCCTTCACGTGGGACTATTTTGCCAAGCCCGATTAAAAACGCCTTCGCCCCGTAGCCTATTCCGGTTGTTTCAATATCCAGAAAACCCAGCTCTTCAACGGAATCCAGGGCGCCGAGCTCCTGCGGGAAGAGGGCTTTCAGCTTTTCCGGCGAGAGGCGCTCCAGCGCGGCGACGCAGGCGTTGCCCGCCGTGAAATCGGCGCGGAAAAACTCCACGTCGAAGGAGTTGGAAGTTGAATTAACGGATATTTTGCGCGCAGGGCCCGCTTTGGCCTGCGAAGGGGCCTCCCCGTCGCCTTTGCGCAGGAGGCCGGACGCCAAAAGCTCCTCAATCCCCGTCCTTTTCCCCTTCATCGGGTCAGGCGAGCCTCCCCTTCTTTTCCACCGCGTCTTCGTCGCGAAGCTGGAGGGCGCAAAGGTCGTAATCGTTCTCGCTTGCCTTGGCGTAGGCCTCTTTGGCCTCGGCCAGGCAGGAGGGGCAGGCGCTCAGTGGCGCATGGGCGGTGAGGGATTTGCCGTGGCCCGAGGTGCGGCTGCGAAGGATTGAGGCCCCCGCGCATTTTTGGCAGACAGTTATCCTTTCGCTCCTGGACTCGGTTATTCCGGTTTCGTCGTGGAAGACCTCGTAGGCCCGGTCGTGGTGGGTCTTGGAGCCGAATTCCTTTACCGCCAGCTCCTCTCGGTGGTCAAAGCGCTGCATCATGAGGTCGCAAAGGCGCTTCAGGTATTCCGCCGTCTTCTCCGGCAGGTGCGAGACTTCCGGGTTGAACTCCGGCTCGATTACCCGCGAGGTGTCGAGCCCCGCCATGGCGAGCAGGATGCCGGTGTTGACGTAGGGCAGGGCCGACTGGACAGAGTAGCCACCCTCCAGCACCGCTATGTGGGGCTTGAGGCGGCGGGTTATCTCGGCGTAGCCCCGCGCCGTCACCGACATGTCGGTTATCGGGTCGGAGAAATGGTTGTCCTGACCGGCGGAGTTGATTATCAGGTCGGGCTTGAACCGGTCGAGGGCGGGGAGGACCAGGTTGTCCATGACGTAGAGATAACCTTCGTCGTTCGTGCCCGGGGGAAGGGGGATGTTCAGCGTGGTCCCGTAGCCGCCCGGGCCGCCGAACTCCTGCGGGAAGCCCGACCCCGGGTAGAGGGTGCGCCCGTCCTGGTGGAGGGAGATGAAGAGGGTGTTCGGGTCGTTCCAGTAGATGTCCTGGGTCCCGTCGCCGTGGTGGCAGTCGGTGTCGACAATCGCCATGCGCAGCGGGCCGAAGTCACGGCGAAGTTTTTCCGCCATAACCGCCTCTATGTTGACAACGCAAAAGCCCCTGAGGCCGTAGACGTTTCGCATGGCGTGGTGGCCCGGGGGGCGCACCAGCGCGAAGGCCTTTTCCACCTCGCCGCGCATCACCGCCTCGCCCGCCGCTATCGCCCCGCCCGCCGAGATGAAGTGCGAGGGGGCCGCCACCTCCCGCACCGAGGGGAGGCAAAGGTGTACGCGCTCAATATCTTTGTCCGTGGCGAGCTCGGGCTGGTATTCGGTTATTCCATCGACGTCAAAGAGCCCCTCCTCGAAAATCTGGTCGCGGGTGTAGAGCAGCCGCTCCTCCCGTTCCGGATGGCTCGGGCTTATCGACCAGTCGAAGGCGGGGAAGAAGACGACGCCGGTTTTGCTGAGGGCCTTGGGGAACTTCATTTTTCGCCTCCCGTGCCGACGCAGGCCAGAATGGAGGGGCGCACCTGAGCTTTTAGCCTGTGAATGGAACCGGCGCGGGCGTAATCCTCGATTATGTTGAAGCTCTCGCTCTCCACCACGTCCGGCTCAAAATCGCTTTCGGGAAGTCCCATCTCAAGCGCCAGCTTTTTGAGCGAATCGAAGCACTCGGCATGCAGTTGCGCCATCGAGTAGCTTTTTTGCACCTCGCGGTAGACCCCGGCCTCGGGTATGGAGAGGGAGCCGATGGCGGTGTCGGCGAGGCCGTTGACCTCAAGGTTGACTCCCGCAACCGCCGCGCCTATGGCGTTGGCCACCTCGAAGTGGGGAGGGACGAGCACCGGTATTCCAAGCGCCTCCTCCACGTATTTTTCAATCGCCCTGGCGGGTCCCCCCACCAGCACCGCCCGCCTCGGGCTGACCTTGTGACCCGCCAGAAGCTCTTTGATGGTGTAAACGGGCTTTTTGTTGACCTCGGCGACGAATTCCGCCAGCGCCGAGGCTATCGTCGCGCCCATCTCGCGCAAAATTGCCTTCGCGCACTCCTCTGGAGATTTAGAAAGAGCAGAGGCCAGCCCCGCCAGCGCCTCCCTTGCGGTGGCGCGGTCGCCCTCGGTGAGGCCGAGGAGAATCATCGCGTCGGTGGGGGTGGGCTCCGGCCCGCCTAGTGATTTGGCCGGCCCTTTGCGAAGGGGGCCGATGGCGAGCCTTCCCTTGACGCACTTCACCTCGCTGTCGCCGCCTATCGCGGCGGAGCGGTTGAAAAGCGAGCGTATCTGGGTCTTGTAGTCGCCTATCGTGGCCCCGTGAGGTTCGAGAAGGGGCACTGCGCCGACGAAAAGGGAGATGTCGGTGGTTGTCCCCCCAACATCCAGCGCAATTGTCTCGCCCTCCAGCGAATCGAGCGCCATCACCCCCATTATCGAGGCGGCTGGGCCGGAGAGGGCGGTTTCGGCGGCGTTGTGGAAGGAACCGGCAAGGGCCGCTCCCCCGTTCGCGCCGAGGAGGTAGAGGGGGGCTTCGATGGAGTGCTCCCGCACCGAGGCCGAGAGGGAGCTTACGAATTCGCGTTGCCTTCGCCAGAGGCTTGCCGAGAGGTGGGCGGTGGCGACCCTTCTGGGGAAGTTGAGGGAGCCGCTTAGCCTGTGCGCGAGGGCGACGTGGTCGAAGAGGCGGTCGGCGAGGGCGCCGATGGCCAGTTCGTGGCTGGGATTTCGTCCGGCGAATTTTCCGGCCACGGCCACTACGCTTATCCCCTTGAAGGAGAGGTTTTCAAGTATGCGGTCTATCTCGCGGGGGTCTATGGGGATTATCTCACGGCCACGGTGGTCCATCGCCCCCATGGCAAGGTGGCAGTAGGGCTGGCTGGTCATGAAGGAGGGGTTCATCCCAGGGCCGGACATTATGATGAGTCCGGCGGGTTCGAGCCTTTTGGTCGCCACTGCGTTGGTTACGAGGGTGGTGGAGATGACTACGCGGCTCACCGAGGAGGCCGGTAGCCCCGCAAGGAGTTTTTCGAGCGCTTCCATGGAGCATTGGCGA
>SRXB01000279.1 GCA_009724975.1 bacterium
GGAATAGTAGCCGACGTTGGGGAGATGGTGTCGTCGCGGAATCTGGGGGCAGGGACGCGCCTGAGGTTTTCCACCGCGCTCGATGCGTCAGATTTCGCACTTGGCGAATCAATCGCGGTCAACGGCGTATGCCTCACCGTGGATTCAATCGGCGAAAGGTCCTTCGAGGCCGACGCAAGCCCCGAAACCCTGCGGCGCTCAAACCTTGGAGAGCTTAAAAAGGGCTCCAGGGTAAACCTTGAGCGGGCGCTTCGCCCGATGGACCGCCTCGGCGGCCATTTCGTCATGGGTCACGTGGACGCGGTGGGCGAGCTTTTGGCCAAAAAGCGCGAGGGCGATTTCGTCACCTTCACCTTCTCGGCCCCCGCCGAGGTGGAGCGCTATCTGGTCCACAAGGGGTCGGTGGCTGTGGACGGGGTTTCCCTCACAGTGGCGGAGGTCGGCGGCGGGATTTTCAAGGTGGCGGCCATCCCCCACACCCTTGAGAAAACGACTCTTAGCGCCAAGGGAGCGGGCGAGCGCGTTAACATGGAAGCTGATATACTTGGCAAATACGTTGAAAAGCTCATTTCTTCCCGCGCCGGAAACGGCGGCGGGCTGACGATGGAAAAACTTGCCTCGGCCGGTTTTCTGGGCTAGCGGCAAGGCAAAGGGGCTATTTAGAATGCCGATAAAGAAGGTTCAAAAGGCCATCGAGTACTTCAAGGCGGGAAAGATGGTGATAATAGTCGATGACGAGGGGCGCGAGAACGAGGGCGACCTCGCCATGGCCGCCGAGAAGGTCACACCCGAGGCTATAAATTTCATGGCCAAGTACGGGCGCGGCCTCATTTGCCTCGCCATGAGCGAGGAGCGGTGCGATTTTCTCGACCTCCCGCCCATGGTGCGCGACAACACCAGCTCTTTCCAGACCGCTTTCACCATCTCCATTGAGGCCAAGACCGGCGTCACCACGGGAATCTCCGCCGCCGACAGGGCGAGGACGATACAGGTGGCGGTGGCCGACGAGACGACGGCCAAAGACCTTGCCCGCCCGGGCCACATCTTCCCCCTTCGCGCCCGCTCCGGCGGGGTTTTGGTGCGCACCGGACAGACGGAAGGGTCCGTTGACCTCGCCCGCCTCGCGGGGATGAAGCCAGCCGGTGTCATCTGCGAGATAATGCTGGACGACGGCACGATGGCGCGCATGCCCGACCTTGAGATTTTCGCCGCCGAACACGACGTTCCCATCGTCTCCATCGCCGACATCATCCAGTACCGCCTCAAAAAAGAGTGCCTGGTCCGCCGCGCCGCCACGGCGCAGCTGCCCACCGCCCACGGCGGCGAGTTTCGGGCGATAGTTTACGAAAACGACGTTGACAGCCTCCACCACATAGCCCTCGTGAAGGGCGAGTGGAAGGCGGGCGAGCCCGTTTTGGTGCGCGTCCATTCCGAGTGCCTCACCGGCGACGTCTTCGGCTCCCAGCGCTGCGATTGCGGTGAACAACTCCATTCCGCGATGGAGATGATTCAACGGGAGGGCAAGGGGGCTGTTGTCTATCTCCATCAGGAGGGGCGCGGAATCGGCATAGTCAACAAGATAAAGGCCTACGCCCTCCAGGAGGAGGGGCGCGACACCGTGGAGGCCAACGAGGAGCTGGGTTTCGCCGCCGATCTTAGGGATTACGGCATCGGCGCGCAGATTTTGCTCGATCTTGGCATAACAAAGCTCCGCCTGATGACCAACAACCCCAGAAAGATAATCGGGATAGAGGGTTATGGGCTTGAAGTGGTGGAGCGCGTGCCGATAATATGCCAGCCCGTCGAGGACAACGAAAAATACCTCACGACCAAGAAGCAAAAACTTGGCCATTTGATATGAGCGAGGGAAAGATGGTTTCATTCGTGGAAGGAAAACTTTCGAGCCAGGGGCTTAAGTTCGCCCTTATCGTCTCGCGCTTCAACAGCTTCATCACCGACCGCCTCGTCGAGGGCGCGGTCGATTCCATCGTCCGCACCGGCGGCGACCCCGCCTCGGTAAAGGTCTTCAAGGTGCCAGGGGCTTTCGAGATTCCGCTGGTGGCCAAAAAGGTGGCCGAGTCGGGAAAATTCGACGGCGTCTGCTGCCTCGGCGCGGTGATACGCGGCTCGACCCCCCACTTCGACTACGTGGCGGGCGAGGTTGCCAAGGGCGTTGCCCAGGTTTCCCTCCAAAGCGGTTGCGTGGTCACCTTCGGCGTCCTTACCACCGACACCCTTGAGCAGGCGGTGGAGCGCGCGGGCTCAAAGGCGGGGAACAAGGGGTCGGAGGCCGCGATGGCGATGATAGAGACGGTAAACCTCCTCAAGGCGGGAGTCTAGTTTTTGGGAGCACGCCATTTTACAAGGCAACTCGCCCTTCAGGCGCTCTACGCCCTCGACGCCAACCCCGTTTTGACGGCGAACGAGGCGATAGGGGCGGTTTTGCTTGAGGCCGAGGGGGATGAGCGCGCTCCCGACGGGGAGAGGCTCGAAGAGCTGGTCAGGGGAACCTGGGCCAAGGCCAAAGAGCTCGACCCAATGGTGGAAAAGGCCAGCAAGAACTGGAAACTTTCGCGCATGGACAGGGTCGACCGCTCCATACTGCGCCTTGGGGCCTATGAGCTTTGCGTCATGGGCGACGTTCCCGCGCCGGTGGTCCTGAGCGAGGCGGTGGAGCTTGCCAAGGAGTTCGGCAGCCCTGATTCCCCGGCCTTCATAAACGGAATCCTCGACCGCGTCGCCCGCGAGTGCCGCCCCGAAGAGGTGAGGAAGGATTAGCCTCCTTCCTCCGCACCCCTTTACTCATGAGGAATATCAGACCCCACCGCCTTCTCTCCTCCTGGTTCGTCCTCATGGCCTTTGCCGATCTGGCGTCTGTTGTCAGTTACCGCGTCCTCCCGCCCGGCACCATGCCGGAGCCCACCTTCGC